>JAQGHW010000532.1 GCA_028291505.1 Rhodopila sp.
GTGGTACGAGGACCGTATGCCCGGTGGTGTGAGAGGGGGGCGCCGCGAGGCGTCTCCCTACTCGATTGAATCGGCTACTTCAAACATATCGCGACGTATCGCCCTTCTCCGATGGGCGATACTAGCCAAGCTGTCGTCTGTTGGCTCTGACCCGTTGCATAGCTGTCGTGGCCGGCCGCTTTGTGACCATTGGCGCCAGCACCGCTGGAGGCGTACCACACCGGCCAGGCCACGCGCGAGAACCATCTCAGTGCGTCCGAATGCCGACGCAGGACGCGAACACCCCTGTTGACGTATCCCGCGACGCCCGCCTTGAATCACCCCCATAAATTCATATAATACAGATAAGCTGTCGTCCGGACCGAACCATGACCAAAACCACCGCCGTCGAATTCCAGCGCAACTTCGGCGCATACCAGCATCAGGCACAACGCGAACCCGTCGAGATCACCCGTCACGGCCGCCGGGAACTCGTGCTGATGTCGGCGGATCACTACGACTGGCTGATCGCCGCGGCACGCCGGACCGCTCGCACGGCCGATGCCTCCGGCGTCGTGATCGAGGCCGTTGGCCGCGCGGAGATGGATCCCGAACATGCCCATCTGGATGACCTGATGTCCTAGCCGAACGCCATGGCCCTGCCTGAACCAAGGCCCGGCCTGGTCGTTCGCTACGATTACCTATGGAACAGGCAGGCCGCCGCCGGTCGCGACCAAGGGAAGGAGCGCCCGGCCTGTCTCGTGGCTGCAAGCGATTCCGCCGCCAAACCCCGCTTCGTCATCATACTACCGATCACGCACAGTCCACCCACCGGCGAGACCATCGGGATCGAGATACCGGCGCGGGTCCGCGAAGCGATCGGTCTGGATGACGCGCCAAGCTGGGTCGTGGTCTCGGAGCATAACGTCGATGAATGGCCGAACGGTGGCCTCGCGCCGCTCCCCGGCCGGCCCGGGGTATTTGGTTACGGCTTCATCCCGCCGTCCTTGTTCGCTCAAATCAAGACTCGCTTTCTCGCCCTGGCCGAGCAGGGCCGGGGAGCCGAGGTTCGCCGGTAAGCTGTCATAGCCATCCCGACCTGGAACCGGCGAATTACCCGTCCGAGACCTTCTACAACCATAGGTAATGATAGGACAATTCCTAATATATCATCAGGATGCGTAATCAACGTTTAATACATCCAGTCTATCGCGCTTTCGTTATCCCCGAAACCTGTGGATAAGTCGGTGGGCAGACGCTCCCGAGCCAGCGAAAAACCGCACCATACCAAGCATTCCTGAGCTTGCCGAAACTTTGTGCAAACCAATAACCAACTGATTCTAAACAATTCATCCAGGCTCTTAACGAGCTCTATTAAACTATTGTTAATAATCAGTCCGGGCTGTGGATGGCGTACCCGCATCGATCCAGCTGCCGACCGAAGAGCCGGCCGACACCCCAATCGAGCCTTTCGACGCTGTCGCGAAACTATCGCACGTGCAATGTGTTTGAGCCTCAAAGCAGAGGAACCTGATGGCCACCATGGCATCGAATGAAAACCGCCCTTCGCCCGCCTCCAACCCGGATGCCTCCAACCCGGGCGTCCCCGACCTCCATGGCAGGACCGCCATCGTCACCGGCGCCACCGGCGGGATCGGCTACGAAACCGCCCGGGGCCTCGCCCGCCGTGGCGCCACCACGATCCTGGCCGGCCGCAATCCAGACAAAGGGGCCCAAGCCCTGGCCGGTATCCAGCAAACCACCCCAGCCGCCAGGGTCCGCTTCGAACACCTCGACCTCGCCAGCCTCACCTCGGTCGCCCGGTTCGCCGACGCCGTCACCGCCGCACAGGGCGGCGTCATCGACATCCTGGTCAACAATGCCGGCGTCATGGGCTCACCCACGCGCCTGCTTACCCGGGATGGCTTCGAGCAACAGATCGGCGTCAACTACCTCGCCCATTTCGCCCTGACCGCTCGGTTGCAGGACGCGCTCTCCGCTGCCCCCGGCGGCGGCCGGGTCGTCAGCGTCGCCAGTCTCGCGCACCGCCGCGCCGCCATCGCCTGGGACGACCTGCAGTCCGAACGATCATACCGGCCAATGCGCGCCTACGGACAGAGCAAGCTCGCCATGCTGATCTTCGCGCTCGAACTGCAGCGCCGAGCCGAACAGAACCACTGGAACCTGCGCAGCATCGCCGCCCATCCAGGCTGGGCCAGGACCGACATCATCAGCAGCGGCATCGGCGGCGGCGCCCCCGGCCTCAAGGCCACGCTGATCGGCCAGGTCTTCGCGCTGGTGGCGCAATCTGCGGAAGACGGAGCGCAGCCGTCCCTGTACGCGGCAACCGCACCACTGGCCGAGGGCGGCGCCTACTACGGCCCGACCCGCTGGGGAGGGACCCGAGGCGCACCAGGCCTGTCCCGCATCTTCCCCCAGGCCGCCGACCCGGCCGCCGGCACCCGCCTCTGGGCCCTATCCGAGAAGCTGACCGGCGTGACGTTCGGCCCACCTCAACCGGCACATTGACCACAGCCCTCAGGACCCGCCACCCGGCCTAGAAGTCCCTGAGCATGATCGCGCTGGGCGGCCAGCGTTTCGTTGGCGTCAGCCAAGTTGACGAAACGCGAGGGGAACGTCGGAAGCGCGTGAATCATGCGATCAAACAAAGAGCATGATCGCGCTGGGCGCCAGCGTTTCGTTGGCGTCAGCCAAGTTGACGAAAC
>JAQGHW010000534.1 GCA_028291505.1 Rhodopila sp.
GGGTGGTCAATCCGACCGCGACGATCTCCGCCCTGGCACTGCGGGCGGCGGAGCACATCCGAGACAATTTCCGTGAATTGTCCAGCACGACGCGTCCGAGGGCAGCCTGATGACAGCCGAATTTATGGTCGCCCCGGATCATCGTGGTGCCGGCGGCGCGGCCAGGAATGCCTGCGCCATCGACCATCCTCGCGTAAGCAAAACGGAATGCCGGCATGACGCCTGATCTTGTCCGGCATGACGCCTGATCTTGTACAGCTTTACTCAAACAGTGACGCGCTGCGGCTGGCCGAGCTGGTCCGCATGCGCGAGGTCACCGCGGCCGAGCTGACCGACGTGGCCATCAGCCTGATTGAGGCGCTCGATCCCGAGCTGAACGCCGTGGTGGTCAGGACGTTCGACAAGGCGCGACAGCGGGCCGGCGAACCGGTTGGCGACGGCCCGTTCGCTGGTGTTCCGTTCCTGCTGAAGAACCTGGGGTCCGCATGCGAAGGTATGCCGATGACGTCAGGCCTGGCGTATTGCAAGGACTTCGTCAGCCAGTCCGACTCGGAACTGGTGCGGCGGATCAAGGCTTCCGGTCTTATCCTTCTGGGTCGCACGAACGTGCCGGAAATGGGCTGGTGCATTGCGACCGAACCGCGTTTTCACGGCCCGACGCTCAATCCATGGAACACCGCGGTGACGCCGGGCGGGTCGAGCGGCGGAACCGCCGCAGCCGTCGCCGCGCGCATGGTACCGATGGCCGAGGGATCCGATGGTGGCGGCTCGATCCGAGTGCCTGCGTCATTCTGTGGATTGGTCGGGCTGAAGCGTTCGCGCGGCAGGATCACGTATGGTCCGGACGCGGTCGACGTGTGGTTCGGCAGCGTCTATCATGGGGCGTTGACCCGGACGGTGCGCGATACCGCGGCGTTCCTCGACGCGACCGCCGGCAACCTGCCCGGAGACCCGTATACTCCGCCGAAGCCGGCCCGAACCTGGCTGGAGAGCCTCGGGGATCGGCCGAAGCAGCTGAGGATCGGCTACACGCTGACGACGCCCTGGGGACCGGCCTTCGCGCCGGCGGTGGCCGACGCCGTCAAGGCGACCGTGTCTCTGCTGGAACAACTTGGCCATCAGGTCGAGGAGCATCCGTTTGCCGCCGACCTCGAATCCGCGTGGCTCGCATACAACGAAGTCACCGCGGTGCAGACCGTTCTCGGCTACGACGACATGGCAAAAGCGGTCGGCCGACCGGTGAACCAGTCCGACCTCGTGCCATACAACTGGTCGCTGGTTCAGCGCGCCCGCTCACTCTCGGCGGTCGAAAACGCCGCGAACATCGCCACGGTCCGCAAGGCGAACCAGCAGATCCAGATTGAGCTGGAGCCCTTTGATGTCTTTCTGACGCCAACGCTGACCCAGCCGCCGCGTCCGGTCGGGTACTGGGACATGAACGAAGCCGATTTCGACCGCTACAACGCCAAGTGGACCGACGCTGCCTTCATGTTCGCGTTCAACCTCTCAGGCCTGCCCGCGATGTCGCTGCCGGCTGCGTGGACCCAGCGGGAGGTGCCGATTGGTGTGCAGTTCGTCGGCCGCTACGGTGATGAAGCCACGATCCTGCGCCTTGCAGCCCAAGTGGAGGAGGCTCGGCCCTGGATCGAACGCCGCCCCGGAATCTGCGCCGGACGCTGAACAGGGCGCAGGCGCGGCAACACACTACCGAAGGCTCAGCGTCAGGCACACCACGGATGACCGGTTGCCCACGCCGAGCTCGTTATGATGTTGACGATGTCGGTTGTCACCGTGGTGAACCGGCCGCCCATGGTCTCGGCGATGCCGGAGTTCGATGCGCCGGCGCACAACAGGGACACCGCCTCGATTTCCCGCTGGGTGAGTCCATAGCGTCGCGCCAGTATGGCGCGCAGCCGCGCCTCGCGCCGGCGCGGGTGCATCAACATATTGAACTCGAAATACTTGTGGATCGCGCCCACATCCATGGTGATCATCTCAAACGGTGGGTCATCGCGGTTACGCAGCACGCCGAGTCCTGCGAACGGGCCGTCATCGTCCCAGAACAGGAACTCGAGGTTGTCGATGATGTCATAGGTGCCGAGGAAGTCGATGTATATCGGTGCTCTCGGAACCGGGGGCACCTCTTCGCGCAGCCAGGCGACCCGGCGCTTGGCCGGCGCCAGTCGCCGCACCACCAACGGGTCGAAGCGGTGCATGCCGGTTCGATAGCGATCCAGGAAATCGTCGGGCACGCCACGCCCCTGAAAGCTAAACATCTCGGTGTTTTCGCTGACCCAGTAGAAGACAAGACTGCTTGCCTGGAATGCGCCGCTGGCGAATTCCATCGTTTGCAGGATCTGGGCGTCACCACTCGTGTCGATGCTTTTGTGCATAGTTGGTGTGCCTCCCGTAGTGCTGCGATTTTATACGGCAAGGACCCCCATTTTCGGCTGATTTCGACCTAAACTGTGAGTTCGTTGCGTCCGCATGCGATTTATGGCGTGTTATCATGGCGTGCAATGTGGAATGCACGCCATGTTTCAAATCGAAGCGGCATATTGCACGCCATAAATCGGGTCCTTCTCCCGGGGGTCAGGATGGGCGTGCAATACGCCGAATGCCGCGTTGGAATGGCTGCCGGTCCCGTCTCCTACGCTGGTGAGCGATCGACAACAACATGGCGTGCAATACGCTACCGTGTAAAATCACAGCGCTGCGGGATGCACACCGCGTCGGGGTGTCAGCGCCGGATGATTTCTCCCCAAAAGTGGCGGTTGAAAATTCCCCACTTCGTTGCGCTGGGTGTTCACGGCGGGGCTGATTAGCTCCGGAGTGAACACCCAGCGCAATCGCCGAAACTGCTCCCCTGCTTGGAGGGAGCGAATCTGTGGTCCGACTTGGGGAACT
>JAQGHW010000546.1 GCA_028291505.1 Rhodopila sp.
CCAGCACGGCGATCGTGCCGGCCGCCGCCAGCGCCGCGATCGGCATGATCGCCAACGGGAAACTGCCGGTTTCGTCCTTGATCCAGCCGATGAGGTAGTTGCAGAAGAACCCCGACAAGTTGCCCAGCGCGTTGATCTGAGCCAGCCCCGCGGCAGCGACCGGTGCTGCCAGCCATTCCGACGACAGCGCCCAGAACGGGCCCTTGCTGGCATAGGTTCCGGCCAGCACCAGGGTCAGCAACGGCAGCAGGGTCCACAGGCTATGCGCCCAGAACGTCGCCACCATCGCCAGGCCCATCCAGCCCAGCGGCAGCGCGTTGTGCCAGACCCGTTCCCCGCTGCGATCGGACGCGCGTCCCCACAGGATCATCCAAACGGCGGCGATCGCGTAGGGGATCGCGTTCAGGAACCCGGTCTCCAGGTTGCTCAGCCCGAACGACTTGATCACCTGCGGCTGCCACAGCGCCATCGCCGAACTGGCGCCGGCCGCGCCGGAATAGACCAGCGCCATGATCAGCACATGCTTGTTGACCATCACCTTCCACACCGACAGTTGCCGCACCTTCGTGGAGCGCCGGCGTTCGGCAGTCAGCTTGGCCGCCAGCCAGGTGCGCTGGTCCGCGGTGAGCCATTTCGC
Organism: Rhodopila sp.; assembly: GCA_028291505.1. Lineage (GTDB taxonomy): Bacteria > Pseudomonadota > Alphaproteobacteria > Acetobacterales > Acetobacteraceae > Rhodopila. Next base: position 638 of record JAQGHW010000546.1, read on the forward strand.
GTGCTCCGGCCGGTCGGTCAGCCAGAAGATGCTCACCAGCCCGAGCAGTATGGCTGGCAGGGCTTCGAGGATGAAGACCCACTGCCAGCCGCCAAGGCCCAGGACGCCGTCCATGCCCAGGATCGCACCGGAGATCGGCGACCCTGTCAGCCCCGCCACCGGAATGGCCACCATGAAAATGCCGACGATCTTCGCTCGGTGCTCAGACGGGAACCAATAGGTCAGATACAGGATGACGCCGGGGAAGAAGCCGGCCTCGGCGGCGCCCAGCAGGAAGCGCAGCACCAGGAAAGCTGTGGGTCCGCCGATCAGCGCGAAACTGGCCGAGATGATGCCCCAGGACACCATGATGCGGGCGATCCATTTGCTGGCGCCGAATTTCTCCAGCCCCAGGTTGCTGGGCACTTCCAGAAGGAAATAGCCGATGAAAAAGATACCGGCGCCCAGGCCGTAGGTCTTCGGATCGATGCCAACGGCCTTGTTCATCTGCAGCGAGGCGAAGCCGACGTTGACCCGATCGATGTAGCATACCAGGTAGGCAGCCAGCAGGAACGGCATCAGCCGCCAGAATACCCGTTTCATCACAACGGTTTCGACGACCTTGTCGTCAGTCGCAGCCATGGACATTTGTTGCTCCCTAATCGTGGCGGGACGCTAGCCTGATCCCGCCGGATGGACCAGAGCGAGCGGAGGCGTTGAAGCCATGGACACAACCGTCGAAACCAACGTCTTGCCGGTCGATGCCGACACGGCGTTCGCCAGGCGGATCGTCGACGACGGCGTGCGCCACTATTTCGATGAGCGCCGCAAGCGGGTCAAACCGTTCGTCGACCGGAACTTCTCATTGCGGGGGTCGATCCGCCTGCACCGTGCCGCGGTCGGCTGGGACATCGCGCGGGCACCGCTGAACCTGACGATGGCAGCGCCTCAGGTGGGACTGCTGCTGGCGGCGAAGGCGGCCGGCAAACTCGGGGCAACGCGGTTGGCGTCGAGCCTCGGCAGCAAGCGCCTGGTCGTGCATACGGCTGTGGGCAAGGAGCTTGCCTGGCGGCTGCATGCCGACTTGCTGGAGTTGCCGTACCGCTCCGGTGAGCGGGTGGCCGCGAAGGATGCGCTGGCCGAGACGATCCTGTCCGATCCGCGGGTCGTGGCGGCGCTGACTCCCGCCCTGGAAGCGATCGGCACGAGCGGCGACGATCCCGTGCTGCGGCAGCGCCTGGAAGCCGCGATGAGCGAGTATACGCGGACCCGCGCGGCGGCGACCGAGATCACCACCGCATTGCTCAGCCTGAGCACGGGGGCGCTGGCACTGCGGAAACTGACCCCGGGTGCGCTGTCGCTGGGTCCCACGCTGGCCGCCGCGATCGCTCAGCGGGCGGCGGTGATGTCGTTTCCGATGGGTGGGGCGCTGGGATCGGTCTGGTACACGCTGTTTCCGGTGGCGCCGTCGGTGGTGCTGGTGACGGCGCTGACCGGGGGGTTGCTGGCGGCCTCCACGGTTGCCTCGGCGTTCGCCGGCGTTGTCGCGGACCCGGTGCAGCGTAGGTTGGGACTACACGAACGGCGGCTGCGGCGCATGCTGGATGCGCTGGAACGGCAGATGGAGGATCCCGCGGCGCCCGGGTTCGTGGTGCACGATCATTACGTCGCACGGCTGCTGGATCTGTTCGATGTGGCAGGGGCGTTGGTCCGGGTGGTTGGGCGGACGGGGTAGGTGTCGGGGGGGGGTGCTGTGGGGTGAGGAGCGACGGCGACAACGCCGCAGCCTTACGCCGGAGACCACCCGCTGTGGCTAGAGCAACATCAGCCTGACTGGAACAGTCCGGCTGATAAAGTTGCTCGTGAAAACAATGCTCTAGCGCGGCGTGCAAATAAGAAGAGTCAGAAATGCCTTGCGATGCTCCTCGTCGGCCGTCTGGAATCGATGGACTGCGCTCCGGGCTGTACCGACTGCCAGCTTCGCGTCCGAGGTCCTGAACCGTGGTTCCGGATTGTAGTCTGCCAGATGGCGCTTCTCCTGTAGTTCGATCGCAGCTGTAGCAAACGCCTGGATATTGGAACCGAAGCCGCCGAGGGGAATGTATGGGAGATACTTTGCCGGCGGGGTGGGCTTCTTCGCCTCCGTACATAAATCCTTCAGGGTCTTATGATCGATGCTCCGGTAGACGAGCGTGTACCGGCTCGTTCCGCGCTGGGTCGCTCCGACGAATTCGTCCGCTGCCGCGGCGAGACAAAAGTGGAAAACTCCGTAGTAGGCGGCGGAAATGGCTCGCCTCAGATCGACCTGGCGCGGAGGACCCGCGGAGGGTGGGGCGACCAATTTTTCCGCCTGCTCAAACAAGTGATCAGGATTCGGTCTCGCCACTCGATTCCAACTCGTCTTCGGTCGCAAAATCGATGATGGGCAAACGATCTTCGCTTGCGCCGCGAAGCGCTCTTTCAACTCCTACCAGCGTGTCCAGAGCCATATCTCCGCTGATTTTGTCGGCACCACCTGGCTCAAGAACGATGGTGATGTGCAAGGCTTCGTGGCCCTGAGAATCCGAAGTCGGTTCGCTGAATACACGCCGGAGGCCTGCCCGCCGTTTCAGGACGGCAAATGCCGCCTTTTTTACGACGTCGTTGACCTTGGCGGGTTCGAGCATGACGGTAGGGTAGCAGGCTGCGCCCCGCCATGAAAGACCGGTTGCGATCCAATCCGGTTGATGTCTCGGGGCAGCGCTCAGGCGAACACGAAGGATGGTCTCTATCGTCGGCATGGAAATCCTGGCGGATAGTCGCGAAGGCTACCCGACACATACGAACGCTCCGCCCGCGCGGCTCCGCCCCTACCCCATCAACCCGGCGGCAATGTTTACGGTGAACGCAACGATAACGGTGTTGAACAGGAAGCTGACCAGCCCGTGCAAAGCCGCGACCCGGCGCAGTTTCCGGCTGGTGATCTGCACGTCGGAGACCTGAAACGTCATCCCCAGCACCAGCGAGAAATACATGAAGTCGAGGTAGTCCGGCTCCTTCTCGCCGGGGAACTCCAGTCCTCGATCGATATCCGGACCGCCAAGGTCGCGCGCGTAGAATTCATGGGCATAGCGGAGGGCGAAGGTCACGTGGGTCACCAGCCACGACAGAAACAATGTGGCGGCGACCAAGGTCACCTCCAGCCAGCGGCGATCGGCGGGCCCGGTCTTGATCGTGGCGAACTCGCTGCCGACCGCGACGAAACTGACGACGACCACCCCTAGGGTCAGCCAGAAGATGGTCCATTCGCCTTCCTGTTGCGCCTCGGCGGCGGCGGGCATGTCGTCGGGCGACTCGGTCGTGAACAGATGGGCCGCCAGCACGAGGAACACCAGCACGCCGGCATCCCACGCCACGATCCCGCGCCGGGTCATCGGCAGGACGGACGACAGCAGTGGCCAGGACACGATTATGACCAGAAGGCCAGTCAACAGCCGAGGGCGGCTGCGGATCGCCTGCCACACCGAACGCATCGGGTCAGCCTCCGACCAAACGCTCAGGCCAGCGCCATCAGCAGACCGGCCATCAGTTTGCCGCGATAGGCCAGGCTGTCGATGTGGATGTGTTCGTCCAGGGTATGGGCCCCTGCCCCGGCGACACCGAGCCCATCCAGCGTAGGTATGCCCATCGCGCCGGTGAAATTCCCGTCCGACCCGCCGCCCGAACTCTGCGGGTTGATCGTATAGCCGAGGCCTCGGGCGATCTCTCGGGCGGTGTCGTACAGCGCCATTCCGCGTGCATCCGACTCCCACACCGGTCGGGTGACGCCGCGGGTGACCCGGAACTGGACCTCGTTCGAGGACGCGCGCAGGTTCAGCAT
>JAQGHW010000551.1 GCA_028291505.1 Rhodopila sp.
CCGCGCTGGCCCGCCGCGCCGCGCTGCTGGCCCCGTTGACCCTTGCCGGCTGTTCGATGTTCGACAACTGGTTCGGCGAGAAGAAAGCCCTCCTGCCGGGCAAACGGGAATCCGTCTTCGTGGACCGGCGTGGGCTGGTCGTCGATGACGGCGCGCCCAAGGTCGTCCTGCCGCCGGCCGTGCGCAACGCGGCCTGGCCGCAGCCCGGCGGCAACCCGGCGCACCTGATGGGGCACCTCGCGGCCAATGACCATCTGACCGAGGCCTGGAAGGTCGAAATCGGTGCAGGCGGCGGCTTGCGAAAGATCATCATGGCGCAGCCCGTCGTGCTGAACGGCACCGTGTTCACGATGGATTCCGACGCCGAGGTCTCGGCCTTCAGCCTCGCCGACGGCAAGCGGCTCTGGCGCGTCGATACCAAGCCGAAGGACAACGACGACAGCACCAATGTCGGTGGCGGCCTCGGCGCGGACGGCACGACGCTTTATGCCGCCAACGGTTTGTTTCAGCTGGTCGCGCTGGATGTGGCAACCGGCAAGGAGAAATGGCGGCACGACGTGGGGGTGCCTCTCCGCTCCGCACCCACGATCGCCGATGGACGCGTGTTCGTCACCACCATCAACGACCGGCTGTTCGCCTTCACCGCCGCCGATGGCCGGCAACTCTGGACCCACCAGGCCGCCACCCCCGCCACAGCCATGCTCGGCCAGCCCGCCGCGGCCTATTACCAGGGCCTTGTCATTGCCGGCTTTGGTTCCGGTGAACTCGCATGTTTGCGCGCCGACAGCGGCAGCGTCGTGTGGACCGATGGCCTGGGAGCGTCCCAGGAACGAGCGACCGTCGCGGACTTCCTGTCGATCCGCGGCCTGCCGGTCATCGTCAACGGGCTGGTGTACGCCATCAGCATGGGCGGTCTGCTGGTGTGCAACGACGTTCCGACCGGACGGCGGGTGTGGGATCGGCAGATCGCGGGCGAGGATTCGCCATACGTCGCCGGCGACTGGATGTTCATCATCTCGGCCGAACAGCAACTCGCGGCAGTCAATATCAATGACGGCCGCATCACCTGGATCGCCCAGCTGCCGCGCTGGGAGGATCCCGAAAAGAAGAAGTATACGCTGACCTGGTATGGACCGCTTCTGGTCGGTGATCGCCTGATCGTCACTGGCACCAGTCAGGATGCACTGTCGATCAGCCCTTACACTGGCGAGATCCTGGGCCATCTCCAACTGTCGGAGTCGGCGGCCCCCGTGGCGCCCGTGGTCGCTGACGGCACCGTGTTGCTCGTCACCAACGACGCGCGGCTGATCGCGCTCAGGTAGGACCGATGTTGCCGCCCACTTTGCCCATCGTCGTCATCGCCGGGCGGCCCAACGTCGGCAAGTCTACCCTGTTCAACCGCCTGGCTGGCCGGCGCATCGCGCTGGTCGCCGATACGCCCGGCGTGACGCGCGACAGCAAGGATGCCGAGGCCCAGTTGCGCGGCCGCATGGTACGCCTGATCGACACCGCCGGCCTGGAAGAAGCCGCGCCCGAGACGCTGGCCGGCCGCATGCGGGCCGGGTCCGCCAGTGCGGTGTCGCAGGCCGATCTGGTGCTGTTCGTGCTGGATGCCCGCGCCGGCGTCACCCCCGCGGACGAGCATTTCGCCCAATGGCTCCGCCGCCAGGGCAAACCCGTGCTGCTGGTGGCGAACAAGGCTGAAGGCCGCACCGCCACGTCGTCGATTCTGGACGCCTATTCGCTGGGATTGGGCGATCCCGTCGGGGTGTCGGCGGAGCATGGCGAAGGCGTCGCCGATCTGATGTCGGAAATCGCCGACCGCCTGCCGCCGGTCCCACCCCCCGTCGCCGAGGACTTCGACGACAACCGCCCCCTGAAACTGGCCATCGTCGGCCGCCCCAATGCCGGCAAGTCCACCCTGATCAATCGGCTGCTGGGCGAGGAGCGGATGATCACCGGCCCCGAACCCGGCCTGACCCGCGATGCCGTCGCCACGATCCTGTCCGACGACCAGGGCCGCGCGGTCGAACTGGTGGACACCGCCGGTATGCGCCGCCGCGCCCGCGTCGAGGAACCGCTCGAAAAAATGTCCGTCAGTTCGGCGATCCAGGCGCTGAAGATGGCCGAGGTCGTGGTGCTGACCCTGGACGCGGTCGAGGGCATCCACGACCAGGACCTGCAGATCGCCCGCCTGATTGAGCGGGAAGGACGAGCCTGCATCGTCGCCCTGAACAAGTGGGACGCCGTGCCCGACCGCAACGCGACGCGCAAAGCGATCATGGAGCGGTTGGAGGACAGCCTGGCGCAGATGAAGGGCATCCCGGTGGTGACCCTGTCGGCATTGACCGGCGCCGGAATGGATCGCCTGCTGCCCGCCGTCCGCGCGGCGCATGACGTGTGGAACAAGCGCATCCCCACCGGCGAACTGAACCGCTGGTTCGAGCATGCGCTGGAGACCCACCAGGCCCCCCTCGTCAGCGGCCGCCGCCTCAAGCTGCGCTACGTGACCCAAGCCAAGGCTCGGCCGCCGACTTTCGTGGTGTTCGGCACGCGTGCGGAACAAACACCGGAAGACTACACAAGGTATCTGGTGAACAGTCTGCGCGAAACGTTCAAGCTGCCCGGCACGCCGATCCGGCTGCAGTTGCGCGGGACCAAAAACCCGTTCGTCGACGAGGAATAGAGGCGCATCGATACGCCTGCGGCTGCTTAGCGGCCGGTTCAGCATGATCGGCGGTATTTCGGTCGCGTCTTTCGGGAACTGCAACCATTGGAAATGTGCGCCTGTGCAGCGTTACAAAAAGTTTCCTTATGAAACAAAAACTAGAGCATGATCGCGCTGGAAGGAACGTCCGAAGCGCGTGAATCATGCGATCAAACAAGAGGATAGAGCGTTTTCAACCTGCACGCAGGACATTGCACGCAATGTCCGGGTCAGGGTGAAAACGCTCCGAGGAATTCCGCGAGGTCGTCATCGTTCGATCAGCGAAGCGACTTGTCCACCGGCCCGGGCAGGCGTAACGTTTTCACCGGCCGTGGGAGGTAACAATGACCACCTACACATGGAATCCGTCGGCGCCTGCTGTGCCAGTCGACTGGAACACGCCGTCAGACTGGCTGCCGGCGAGCGTCCCGAATTCGCCCGATGCCGCTTGGAAGAGCGGCAAGGGTGGAAGCGCTCTATCGCGGGCGGTAATGCGCCTGGGTGGCGTTTTCGACCTCGAAGGGCTCGGATTTGAGGGCCTGTTTTGCAAACTCGGTTGACCGCGAATAGCTAGACTTGTTGCAGCTTTTCCCGAGCCGCTTCTGCCAGGAATCTTGATCGGTTGTCAGTGACGCGGTCGATTGCCTCCAGCAAATCGGGTGGTAGCGAAACGTTGACCCGAACCGCCGGGCGCCAGACCTGGGCGTCGATCAATACCGCCACCGCATCGCGGTGATGGGGGTCGGCCATGATGTCGTCAAGCCGGGACGGCGCGGGGATGGGTTCGCCATCCTCGATCATGCCTTCGATGTGCAGTTGTACCGCCTCGGCGGCCATTCGGCGGGCATCCTCCAAGGTCTCGCCCGCGGTAATGCATCCCGGGAAGTCGGGGAAATCGACCCCATAATCACTGTCAGGTTGCTTCCGGAGAAGCGCGACATACGCGTTCATGACCCACCTCTCAATGTCAATCCGGCCTGTTTCTCGATACTGCGCAACGTCCCGAGCGGAATATCGCGTTTCGGATGGGGCACCGTCACCCGCCCGGATCGTGACGGATGCTAAAATTGGTGGTGACTGCCTTTTGTGGCCACGTGTTGCCAGCCCGCTGCCGTCAGAGCGCGGATGATCTCGCGGCTGTCCATGTAGATCAAATAGACAGCTTCATACGATGTGTAAAGAGTGTGTATACCAGGCCTCTCTTTTGTCAGGTCTGTTGCTGACGCTCGCACGGCCGCTCGGTTCGCCCCACGGGTGAACGCGACTGCCTGAGGCCTGGCAACCCTTGGTCAAATGGCACGGAGTGTGCACGCTCCTTGATGGCGGATCGCCACAGGAGGCACATTCATGGATCTGGGCGTCTTCATTCCCATCGCCAACAACGGCTGGTTGATTTCGAAAACATCACCACAGTACAACACCAGCTTCGCGCTAAACCGCGACGTGACGCTCCTCGCAGAGAGATACGGCTTCGAATTCGCCCTCTCGATGGTGAAGTTGCGCGGCTTCGGCGGCGAGAGTGAGTTCTGGGATCACGCACTGGAAAGTTTCACCCTGATGGCGGGCATCGCCGCGGTAACCCAGCGCATCAAGCTCTACGCATCCTCTGCCGTGCTGACCTTGCCGCCGGCGATCGCAGCCCGCATGGCCTCGACGATCGACAGCATCGCGCCCGGACGTTTCGGAATCAACATCGTATCCGGCTGGGCAGAGGGTGAATATGCCCAGATGGGCCTGTGGCCGGGCAACGAGCATTACGAACGTCGCTACGAATACAGTGCCGAATATGTAACGGTCATGCGGCAATTGTGGGAAACCGGCACCTCCGACCACAAGGGCGCCTATTTCCAGATGACCGACTGCAAGCTGAGCCCGCGTCCGTCGGTCATGCCCAAGATCGTCTCGGCCGGCCAAAGCGACGTCGGCATGGCGTTCGCGGCCGAACACGCTGATTTCAACTTCTGCCTGGGTGAGGGTGTCAACACGCCCACAAAATGCGCCGGCACGATTGGCCGTCTGCTCAAGGCAACCGCTAAGACCGGCCGAAACGTCGGCGCATATGCGCTGTTCATGGTGATCGCGGATGAAACCGACGAAGCCGCACAGGCGAAATGGGAATGCTACAAGGCCGGCAAGGACCTCGACGCCTTAAGCTGGATGGGTGCCCAGGCCGGCGCGGATGACAAGGCCGATCTCGGCAGCACCGCGCAGAGCATAATGAACCCGGTATCGGCAGTGAACTTCAACATGGGGACCGTGGTCGGGTCGTATGCCACCGTCGCGAGGATGCTCGATGAACTCGCGACCGTCGAAGGGCTCGCCGGGGTCATGCTCACCTTCGACGATTTCATCCTCGGGATGGAAGCTTTCGGCGAGCGCATCCAACCGCTGATGGCCAGCCGAAAGTCCTGAGATCATTCGGCCGCGAGGGGCCGCGCGACCTTGCTCTGTCCGCTGCCCTTCGGCAGTTCGAACTGGCCGGCCGGGATCGTGTCGAAGTACGACAGAACGTCAGCGACCTTCATGACGTCTGCGTATTTCGCGTGCATGTCGCACAAGCTGACGGCATGGCTGGCCTCGCTGCGGTCGAAGCAGCCTTCCTCGGCCAGCACCACGCGGTAATTCAGGCTGAACGCATCCACCGCGGTCGCCCGCACGCAGCCGGAGGTCGTCGTGCCGACGATCACCACGCTGTCGCATCCGAACAGCGTCAGGTACGAGGCCATGTCGGTGCCGAAAAAGCCCGACGGCTTCTTCTTCAGCACCACGATATCGTGCGGCCCCGGCGCGATCGCCGCAACAATTTCATTCCCCTTCAGCTCGGTTTTTGGGCGGTCCACATCCTCATCCCGGCGGCGATTCTTCCAGCGCCAGCTTCCGGCGTCCCAGTTGTCGTCACGGTATTCGCCCGTGGTGTAGATGACCGGCAGACCTCGGACATGCGCCTTGTCGATCAGCGATTTGATGTGATCGACCGCGACCCAGCTTTCCGCCCCGCACGAACTGCGCCAGCGCTTGATGCTGTCCAGGATCGGTTCCGGCTTGTCGCCGCAGAATGCCCAGCTGACATCGATCACCAGCAACGCCGGCCGCTTGCCCGGGTCCGCCGTCGCGCCAAATCCACCAGCGGCAAACACCGCCTTGTCGCGTTCGGTCAGGAATTTGTCCCATACGTATTCGGTCATTCCCGTCACCCTCCTAATTCCACAGTTCCCGCAAAGCCGCCTTTGGATCCGTATCGATCACCGGAGCCAACGCCCGAGCGATCGACAGCAGACGCATGTCGGTCATCCGAGGGCCCACAACCTGAATGCCAACCGGCAATCCCGTCGGTCCACGGCCGACCGGAATCGCCACGCAGGGGACATGCAACAGCGTCCACATCGACTGGAAGATCGCGCTGCCGGTGGTGTGCAATCCCTCCGGCGCCTCGCCCGGTGCACTGGGAGTCAGGATCACATCCAGCCCGCGGCCGAACAGCCTGTCGAACGCGGGACGGCAGGAATCGGCCAACGCGTAGCTGGCCAGCAGTTTTTCCGGTGTCACGCCACGGGCGTTTTCCACCTTGCCGCGCAGGTCGGGGGCAAGGATCCCGTATGACGACAGATACTCCGGCAGAAATGACCTTCCGCCCTCGGTCTGCACGATGTCGGTCTGCGCTTCGTGCAGGTGATTGAACGGTCCGGGCAGTTCGTACTCCTCCACGATCGCGCCCGCATCCTGGAGACGTTTCGCTGCCACCATCAAGGCATCGGCGCCGGCCGGTTCGATCGAGGACCAGACCGGGCTGCGGCACAACCCGACACGCAATCCTTCCGGTCCCCCGCTGAAAGATCCGGCAGGCAGCCGGAACGCCTCGGCCACCATGATCAGGTCGTCCACGCACCGGCCGTACCAGCCGACGGTGTCCAGGGTCATCGAGGACATCCGCACGCCCTCACGCGACACCAGACCCCAGGTCGGTTTGATCCCGTAGATGCCGTTGAACGCGGCCGGCCGGATGTGCGACCCGCCGGTCTGCGTGCCGAACGCGAACGGCACATGGAAATCGCCGACCGCCGCGCCCGATCCGGACGACGATCCGCCCGGCGTATGGGCCGGATTGTATGGGTTGCGCGACAACGCCTTGCGGCCACCCGACGCAAATTCGACAGTGTCGGTCTTGCCCAGGATCACGCCGCCCGAGGACCGGACGACGCTGACACAGGCCGCGTCCCGATTGGTCCGCACGCCGGGATAGATCAGCGAGTTTTGGGTGGTCGGCTGATCCAGCGTGTCGATGATGTCCTTCACACCCCAGGGCAGGCCGTGCAGCGACGTTTTCGGATCAACCCCGACCGGCGCCAGCTTGTCCAGCTCCCGTGCATTGCGGATGACCATGTCGGGGTCGACATGAAGCCAAGCGCGGACGGTGGGATCCCGGGACGCGATGCGGGCAAGGCAGGAACGGACCAGTTCCTCGCACGACAATTTCCGATCGCGGATCAGGGACGCCGCTTCGGTCGCGGTCAGTTGGCAGGCTTCCATTGCAACGAACTCCTGGTGAAACGAGTCATGCCCTGCAAGCATGCAATGCCAATGCCAGCACCCGCCGGCCTGCGTTATCCCGCCATCAGCCGGTTGCTCTCCCGGTCGCCGAAGAAGATGTCGGTCGAGATCTCGTCCACCCGGTTGCAGCCCGTATAGGCCATGGTCTTGTCCATCTCTGTGTGGATGAAGCCGACCGCTTTCGAGGCCCCGGCCTGTCCGCCTACCGCAGTGCCATAAAGCGTGGCGCGCCCGGTCAGCACACATTTCGCCCCAAGTGCCAGCGCCTTGACGATGTCGGACCCGCGCCGCACCCCGGAGTCCAGAATAACCGTTGCCTTGTCACCAACCGCCTCGGCGATGTCCGGCAGCATATCCAGCGTCGCCGCCGCGCTGTCCATGTTGCGCCCGCCGTGGTTGGACACGATGATCCCGTCGACACCGTAGCTGATCGCCTTCAGCGCATCGTCGACCCGGTTGATGCCCTTCAGCATCAGGATCCCCGGCCACTTGTCGCGGAAAATCCGGATATCGTCCCAGTTCAGCGAGTCCTGCCGCATCACCTCCCGAGTGCCCGGGTCGGTGCCGATGGGCCGACGATACGGATCCGGATAGTTCTCATTCCGCGGCATACCGATGGTGGTAAAGTATTTCATCAGCACCGTGGTGAACCAGGTCGGGTGCTGCATGATGTCCCAGGTGAACCGCCATGTCGGGTGGAACGGCAGCAGGAAGCCGTTCTTGGCGTTGTATTCCCGGTTCGGCGGCACGATCGTATCGGTGGTAACGATCAGCGCCTCGAAGCCGTTGTTCTTGGCACGCTCGATCAACTGGTATGACAGTTCCCGCTGCTTCCAGACATAAAGCTGGAACCACAGCCGGAAGTTCGCCTCCTTGGCGATCTTCTCCATCGACGTCATCGCCCCGGTCGCCAGGGTGAACGGGATCTTGGCGCGGGCCGCAGCCTTGGCCAGTTCCAGTTCGCCCTCGTGCCAGCACAGGCCGGCGGCGCCAGTGGGGGCGATCGCCATCGGCAGCGCGATCTCCTTGCCGAACAGCGTGGTCTTGGTGGAGCGGCCGGATACGTCAACCAGAGCCCGATGCTTCAGCTTGATCTTCTCGAACGCATGGCGGTTGTTGCGCAGCGCCAGTTCATCCTCGGTCGAGCGGTCCACGAACTCGAACACCCCGCGCGGCAGGCGCCGTTTCGCCGCCTCACGCAGATCAAACACGTTGTAGCAATTGTCGAGCCCGGACATGCCCTGTTCCCCCATGATGGCGGAATGATGAAGCCGGGGCGAATGGTGTCAAGCCACAGACTTCCGCCACCCCTTCCTGCAATCGGCCGCCCGCACCCCATCTATGGCTTGAAAACCAAACGTTCTATGAGCTCTTTGGAAGCCTGGGAGCTCTTTGCAAAGCCCGCGGCGGAGGAATCGACTGCATGACCGACTACCTCTCACTTGTATCCGACCTGATCCGGCAGGCCCGAACCGCGGGCGCCGACGCCGCCGACGCGGTGCTGGTGAACGGCACATCGCTGTCCGTGGCCTCCCGCCAGGGCAAGATCGAGCACCTGGAGCGGTCGGAGGGGCGGGACCTCGGCCTGCGGGTGTTCGTCGGCAAGCGTGCCGCGATCGTGTCGTCGACGTCGCTGGACCCGGCGGGGTTCGCCAGCCTGGTCGAACGCGCGGTGGCGATGGCAAAGGTCGTGCCTGAAGACCCATTCACCGGCCTGGCCGAGACCTGGGCGCCCCCGGATGCGGTGGACCTGGACATGGCGGATCCGGCCGAACCCACGCCGGACGCGCTTGCCGCCCGAGCCGCTGCGGCCGAGGAGGCGGCTTATTCCGTCCATGGCGTGACCAATTCGGAAGGTGCCGAGGCGGGATACGGCCGCAACGAAATCGTACTGGTGACGTCCGCCGGATTCGCCGGACGACGGATCGGGACCAGCCATTCGATCTCCGCCACTGCGTTGGCGGGTGCCGGAACCGAGATGCAGCGCGACTACGATTACCACAGCACGGTCTACTTCGCCGACCTCGACGACCCCACGAAGATCGGCAAAAGCGCGGGGGAGCGGGCGATCGCCAGGCTGAACCCGACCCGCCCGAAGACCGCCAAAATCCCCGTTATCTTCGACCCCCGCGTCGCCGGCGGCCTGCTCGGTCATCTCGCCGGGGCGATCAACGGCGTCGGCGTGGCGCTCGGCACCAGCTTCCTGAAGGAGAAGCTGCACCAGCGCATCTTCGCCCCCGGCATCAACATCCACGACGATCCACGGCGGGTCCGCGGGCTGCGGTCCAGGGTATTCGATGGCGAAGGCACGCCGACGCAGGCCCGAACCCTGATCGAGAACGGTGTCCTCACAACCTGGCTCCTGGACAGCCGGTCCGCCCGTCAGCTCGGGATGACCTCGACCGGGCACGCGTCGCGGGGCACCGGCGGTCCGCCATCGCCGTCCACAACCAATCTTTATCTGGCTGCCGGAGCGGTGACGTCCCGGGAACTGATGGCCGACATCACCGAGGGCCTCTACATCACCGAAATGATCGGGATGGGTGTGAACGGCGTGACCGGCGACTACAGTCGGGGTGCCGCGGGGTTCATGATCCGCGACGGCGCCCTGGCGGAGCCGGTGGCCGAGGTCACCGTGGCGGGGAACCTGGTAGACATGTTCGCCAACATGGTGGCCGCGTCGGATCTGGTGTTTCGTCGCGGAACCGACTCGCCGACCGTTCGGATCGATGGGTTGACGATGGCCGGCGGCTCGAGGGGCGGCCGCAATCAGCCGTCGGGGCGGCCGCAATCAGCCGTCGGGGCGGCCGCCAACCATTCCGGGCTTCCGCGATTCATCACACTCGGCAATGAGTACGGATCGCTTCCCTGATGGTTTCCAGTGCCCGCGTGCCGTCGGTGGCATTCACTGGCAGCCAGTTCCCGGCACCGGGATCGACTTCCGCGGCTGCGTGCAACACCGCAACGGTTGCGTCGGATGCGTCGCCTTTGCGGGAGCCGACGCGCGCTTCGAGCACCGATAATGGTGCGTGCAGCCAGATGCCGAGGAATGGGACCCCGGTTTGACGGATAGCCGCCGTCAACTCGTCGCGCACCGTAAGGTCGAGGAACGTCGCGTCCACGATCACCGCGTGCCGCGACGCGGCGGCAAGACGCCCGCATTCGATCACCGCTCGGTTTGTTTTAATGTTGGCGGTTTCGGTGTAGGCGTGGGGGCCCAGGCGGTCCTCGGGTTCCGCGCCATGCAGGCGTTTGCGGATTTCGTCGCTTCGTACGATCAGGGCCCCTGGCGCGGGGCCGAATTCAGGGGCCAGGGCGCGGGCGAGGGTTGATTTGCCGGTGCCTTGCAGACCGCCGATCGCAATGACGATGGGTGGAGCGGGCTCCAGATAGGTCTGTGCGGCCGCCAGATAAGCCTCGCCGTCCTGGTTCATCGCCTTCAGCACATGGGCTCGGATCATTGCGCGTTGCGAGAGGAAGAGCGGGAGGCCGGCCAAGGCGACGTTCCCAGCCCGAACAGCGTAACGGTTCATGACCCGATTGGCCGCGGCCCGCCCTACTTTGCGATCGAGATCCATCAGCAGGAAGGCCAGGTCGTATCCGGTGTCGATCGTGGCGAGCGCCTCGTCGAACTCCAGCGCATCGAAGGCGACGGGTTTGCCGTCCCACAGGCAGAGGTTTCCCAGGTGCAGGTCCCCATGGCAGCGGCGGACGAAGCCGGCCTCGGAACGTTCGGCCAGCCAGTCGCGGCATGCGTCGATGGCGGATGCCATTTTCTGATGCCAGGCCTGAACGTCGGCACATGGCAGTCCAGCAGCCAGTGCGGACCGGACGTTGCCCTCGGTGATGCGCAACAGCGCCCCGGCGCTGTCCTGGTAGCGTATCGAGGCCAACCTCGCGTGGTAGGCGGCGACGCAATCACCCAGGTCGTCGAGAAGCCGGGGCGTCAAGACTCCGCTGGATGCGACGACGTCCAGGAAGTCGCCGGGGGGAACCGGTGCCATACGCAGGACCCAGTCGATCGCGTTTTCACCGCCCAATTCCAGCGATCCGTCGGGACCGCGCGACACAGCAACGACATCGCGGTAGATTCCCGGGGCGGCTGGCTGGTTCAACTCCAGTTCGCGCCGCAGGAAATGGGCGCGCGCATCGACCTCCGAAAAATCGAGGAACGGCATGCGGACCGCCTTCTTCAATTTCCAGACGGTATCGGAGCCAATGAAGACGGCGGAGATATGAGTCTCCCTAGGTCTGTCCCCACCGGATAAACTGGACAGGTAATCGGCGACTTCTTGCTGTTCAGCGGGAATAGTCATGCTGGGAAGTATTGCGGCGCTTCGGTGCGTGCGAACATGCCGTAGTCGCGGATGACGCGCACCGCGCGGTGGCGGCCGGGTAGCCCGCTGATTCCGGCTTCGGCGGACGCCAGGTCGCGCCATGACATTATATATAATGCGTTGCCGGGCTGGGTAATGCTGTCGAAGGCCTCTGCGTCAGGTGACCCCGCCATGGGTTCTGCACCGAGTGCTCGTTCGGTTACCGTGACAGCCTTCGCGGCGCCGACCTCGGTGGTATCAAAACGATTCTGCGGCAACGGCTGCACTGACTGCGTGTCGGTTACGATCTCGCCGACACGCAGGTGATAGTCGGCGAACACGGATGAACGCCCCTTGCCCTGGATTTCGTGGTGCAAGGCATGGGTGCGCCAGCGGATCAGCGCTTTTTCGTCCCGCCAGATCGATAGTGAAACCAGCCAGCCGGGACGGTTCAGGCTGGCATAGCGTTCGTTGGTGATGAAACCATCGATGGCGAGCAACTCCGGCCGCAGCATCGCCGCGTGACCGAGGTATTCGTCCCACGCCTCAGGCCGCGGGTTCACTTCGAAGATGACGGCAAACATGGCTTAGTCCCCCTTCAGGAAGGCCGCGGCCTCCCGGTACAGAGCGTAGCGGTTTTCCTCCAGGTGCATCAGATGGGTCGCCCGGGGGATCTTAAAGTCGCGTGCGACGGGGATCAGGTCCCGCAGCGAGGCGGCGTCGGCATCGGTGCACATGCCGTCCCATTCGCCGCGGATAATCGCGACCGGCGCCTGGACCAGGTTCGGGTCGTAAGGCAGGGTGCCGGCCCAGGCGTCGAAGATGTCCTGGAAGGCGCCGCTCGGGGTTTTCACCGCTGCCGGCTGACGGTTGCGGCTTTCCGGATCGCAGTCCAGGTAGGCCTGACCCCATTCGTCGAAATGGCGCCTGGACAACACCGGGGCCTGGTCCGGCGGAACGTCGGCGGTGAAGCGGTCCCACTGGTCTTGCAACGAGATCAGCCGGTAGGCCGGCAGTTGCGCTGCGTCGGTCAAAGGATTTCGGCGGGCGATCGGGCCGAAGAACACGATGCGGTCGATCAGGCCCGAACAGCGTCCGGCGAGATGGCCGCTGACCATCGTGCCCCAGGAGTGGGCGATCAGCGACAGGCGCGCGACGCCATGCTGGGCGAGGATGAAGCGGACGGCATGC
>JAQGHW010000562.1 GCA_028291505.1 Rhodopila sp.
TCGATCGCATCCAATCGGTCCAACACCTTCACCCCGGCGTCAGCCTCCGCTCGTCGCGCGGCCTCGGCCATCAGCGCCATCGGTTCCAGACCCGCACTCGGATCCGCGGGCCGGTCCTTGATCTCGCCGATGCCGATGATGACGGGGATACGGTCCGAACCGACGCTCACCGAGCCGCCGCCCTGGCCCGGGCAGCATCCAGATCGGGCACATTGCTGGCCGAAGCACTCAGCATCGTCGACTTGGTCACCGTCAGTGCCGCCGCCGCTGCCTCGTTCTCGTTGATCTTGCTCATCACCGCCTCTTTCGCGCGGTCGAAGTATTCACGGTTGCTGGCGACAAACTCTCGCGATTTCCGCAGCCCGGCGAGATACCCGTTGATCTCCGGAACGACATACCGCGCGACCATGTCCCAGCTGCGCATGGTGTTCTCCGGGTTGGCCCAGTCATGCACAAAGCCGACCACGGTGCCGAAACCGCCGCTGATCGCCAGCACCTCCTTGATCCGCTGCACCAGGTCGTCCGGCGTGCCGATCGTTGCTGCCGCGCCATCCGAGAACGCGGTCTTGTCGACCGCCTCATCAGGCGTCTTGAACGGCCGCGCGCCCGGCCGTTGCAAAGTCGCGGTAATGTATTCGTTGTGATGCCGCAGCAGCCCATCGCGAGCCTCGACCCGAGCCTTTTCCCGCGTTTCCGCGATGTGCCAGCTCAGCAGCACCCGCCAGTTCTTCCGATCCACCGTCTTGCCATGCTTCAAGGCAGCGGATTCCGCGAAGCCCCATTGTGTCGGCAGCGCATTCAATCCTTCGTTCGACAGCGATCCGATCGAGATGATGCCGATCCCGTGCTTCCCCGCGAGAGTCATGCCGGACGGGCTGATCTGTGACGCGACGGCGAACGGCATGTCCTCCTGCAGCGGCAGCAGTTGCAGGGCGGCGTCGTTCAAGGTGAACCAGTCGCTTTTCGTGGTGATGCGTTCGCCCGCAAACAGCCGGCGGATGATGCCGATCGCCTCATCCTGCCGGTCACGCAACAGCATCGGATCGACCCCAAGCGTGTGGGCATCGGACGCCAACGCGCCAGGGCCGGACCCGAAGATCACCCGCCCGCCCGTCATGTAGTCCAGTTGCACGATGCGTTGCGCAACATGGAACGGATGGTGATACGGCAGCGAGACGACCCCGGTCGCCAGCTTGATGCGCTTCGACCGTTCCGCCGCCGCCGCCAGGAACATCTCGGGGGAGGCGATCATTTCCCAACCGCTGGAATGATGCTCGCCGCACCAGAATTCGTCGTAGCCCAGTTTGTCCAGATGCTCCACCAGGTCGATGTCGCGGCGGAACTGCAACATCGGGTGCTCGCCGACCGGGTGATGCGGGGCGAGGAAGGCGCCGAAATTCAGACGTCGCATGGGGGTCTCCTGCAGGATCTACTGGACGGTAGGCGGCGACGGGCGTCGAGGCAAATCCATGCGCGACCTGCCGTCCACCAACAAACCGGGTCAATCCTGCTCGAACCCGTAAACCTCCGGCAGGATGAAGATCGCGGCCAGCAGCCCGATCAGCGGGAAGATGGCCACGAACAGCGTCGCATTGGCCTGGCCGATCGCCGCAAACAGCGTAGGGAACAGGAAGATCGCCAGGAACGACGGCAGCTTGACGAACATGTAGGCGAAACCGCTCGCGGTGCCGCGGTACTCCGGCTTGGCAACCATCGTCGGGATCGTCATGCAGTTCGATGCGTCCCAATAATGTCCCCACAACATTGCCGCCGCGGCGAACGGCAGCAGCATCGTGGTGCCGGTGTACAGTGCCCCGGCCGCCACCAGCAGCGAAACCAGCACAATCGCGAACCCCGCGATCCCGATCCCCCGCTGCCCGATCCGTGGTGTGATCTGCGGACCCACCCAGCCGGATATCGCGGCAACGACATAAAGCGCCATGGTCACCAGGTCCGTCCCCAGGATCGAAGACACGCCGACCATCACGAACAGCACCGGCAGGTAGAAGGCGAACGTGGAGAACTCGCTGGCCTGCGCAAAGCAGGCGATCCAGCCATAAAGCGTCGCCCGCCAGCGGATCGGATCGCTGCGAATATCGGCCAGGAACGCGGTCGGCCGAGGATGCGGCACGACAATGTCCTCATCCGGCAACATGTCCAGCCGGTCCCCGTACATCTGCATCGAGACCTGCCTGGCCTCCCGAAAGCGACCGCGGCGGATCAGCCATACCGCGGTTTCCGGCAGGTCATGCCGCATCACCAGGATGACCAGGGCCGGCAACGCCCCCATCGCCAACGTCACCCGCCAAACCATCTCGTGCGGCAGGTCCGAAATAAGGAACAGGGCGATGACCGCCAGCGTAAGCACCTCACCGACCGCGAACATGAACTGCCAGCGGTTGCCCATGACCTCACGCTTGCCCTTCGGCATCGACTCCATGATGTAGGTGTAGCCGTTGGAGATGTCGCTGCCGAGCGGCACGCCCAATATGAAACGAACCACCACCAGCCAGCCGACGCTCGGTACGAAAGCCTGCACCAGCGCGAAGATGATGAACATGACCATGGTCGACAGGAACATCACTCGCCGTCCGATCTTGTCGGACAGCCAGCCGCCCAGCAACGCGCCGATCAGCGCGCCGCCCTGGGTGCCGGCAGCCGCCAGACCCAGCAGCAGCGGATCGGGATTGTATTGGTTACGAATGAATATCAGGACGAACGCGATCGAGTAGAGATCCCACGCCTCCACCAGGATCGATGACATCATCAGCCAGCCGACGCGGTTCCCCTTGGGATTGTATTGGGACACCAGGTGCCGGACGGCACTGTCCATGGATGCCTGCTGCGGCATTGCTGTCGACACGTACGGCTCTCCCATCGGTTGGCATCGACTTGTCCGTGCCGCGCGGCCCAGACGGTGGGGACAAGTCGGACGCCGTGTTTCAGGTGGCATAACGGCCGTCTTCTGGCAATCGACTGACCCGGCAAGGAAGCTCAGGCCGCTGGCGTTGGTTGCCATACCGGGCAGGATCACGTACGCCCCCGAACCCCCGAGAGTACGGACGCCCCAGGCACGGGCGATCCGTCAGAAGCGCCCATCATCCTGATCCCAGACCGCGGACACCGACCGATCACCACCTTGAAGAACTCCTCCCGCTCCCGCCCGATGCCCTGCCGTCATGAATGAAATCTGGCGCGAACTCCTGCAGGCTTGGCCCAGTGTGACATTGGCGATCGGCCTGGTGCTGACCATCGGCGCCACCCTGCACATTCTGCTGACGAAGCGGGAGGTCGCTTCCGCGGTCGGCTGGATCGGACTGGTCTGGTTCGCGCCAATCCTCGGGGCGATCAGCTATCTCATGTTCGGCGTCAACCGTGTCAGGCGCCGCGCCCGCCGCCTGCGTCCGCCGGACA
>JAQGHW010000571.1 GCA_028291505.1 Rhodopila sp.
GCCATCGTATACTTTCTGCCTTGGGGAAATATATCAGATCGGCGGATACACTACTCAGTGATTTTAAGGCTATACCTGAGTTCAGCGGGGTGAAATGGAGCAGAAGTCCGCGGTTTCGGTTGGTGTCAACGATCTCCGACAGCGGCTTCTCTTTTTGCGTCCAGGAGAAGATCAGCGGCAAGATGATGCGTCTCGAATAGTCCCCACAAGCGCAGGGCCGCGCCTCTCGGAACGGCCCCTGTTTTTGCCACCGTGGCAATAACCAATTCAGCCCGTCGGCTTGGGCTTGCGCCTTGGTGGGCTGTTCGCCGGCGGCTTATACGGAAAAACGGGGGTTCCTGGTGGAGGGGGTTGGATTCGAACCAACGTAGGCGCACGCCAGCGGATTTACAGTCCGCCCCCTTTAGCCACTCGGGCACCCCTCCGCGCGGGAAGCGGGCACTAAAGCCAAACCCCCGCCGCTGTCAACGCGCACGTTCGAACCCAGCCGGCGACATCGCACTTCAGAGGTCCCAGACCGGCCCAGATACCCCTGGGTGCCCCTTGACCCCACCGCCATTTTCCCCGCACCTCTCCCCAACAACAAAAACACGCCTGGGACGACGTTCATCCACACCGAACCGCAAGCACCCCCGGATGAGCATCCACGTCTCCGCCCGCGCCACCCACCCGACCTGGCTACCGTCCCTCCTCGGCCTGTTCATCGCCGTCGGGCCAGCTGCCACCGACATGTATCTGCCCGCCTTCCCGGCCGTGGAGGCCACTTTCGGCACCCAACCAGGCACCGCGCAGATCACCCTCGCCACCTGGTTCGCCGGCCTCGCCGTTGGGCAGATCACCCAGGGCACCCTGTCGGACCGCTTCGGCCGCCGCATCCCGCTGATGGTGGGGTTCTTCGTCTTCGTCCTCAGCACCATCGGCTGCGCGCTCGCCCCCAGCCTCACCGCGCTGGCGATATTCCGAGCGCTCGGCGCATTCGGGGCCTCGGCCGGCATGGTGATCGGCCGCGCGGTGGTCCGCGACCTGAGCGAAGGCCAGGCCGCCGCCATCATGATGTCCCGCCTGGTCCTGGTCATGGGCGTCGCGCCGATCCTGGCACCCACCATCGGCGGCGCCATCCTGGCCTTCGCCCATTGGCGGGTCATCTTCTGGCTGCTGGCGATTTACGGCGCCGCCTGCGTCATCACCGCCTGGAAAGTCCTACCGGAGACCCTGCCGGAAGACCGCCGCACCCGCCTCAGCCTCGCCGGTCAGGTCGCCCGGTATGTCATGATCGTACGCGAGAGAACGTTTCTCACCCACACGATCATGGGGGGCTGCAGCACGTTCTGCATGTTCGCCTACCTGTCCGGCTGCTCGGCGGTGTTTGAGGACGGCTTCGGCCTCAATCCCTCGCAGTTCGCACTGATCTTCGGGTTGTGCGCGGTCAGCCTGGTGATGTGCTCGCAGCTCAACGCCAGGCTGCTGCCGCGCTTCGGCCTGTCGCGCATGCTGACCATGATCGCTCGGATTTCGTTCTGCGGCACCATCGTGCTGGTGGTGCTGGCGTTCAGCGGCGTGCATGTGCTGTGGGCGATCGTTGCTCCCCTGGTCGTCGTTATCGGCTGCCAGGGCTTCAACAATGCCAACTCGACCGCTGGCGCGCTGTCCCGCCACGCCGGGCACGCCGGCAGTGCGTCGGCCCTGATGGGGACGTTCCAGTTCAGCCTGGGTGCCAGCTCCGGCGTGTTGGTCGGGCTGCTGACGGATGGTACCCCCCGGGGCATGGCGGCAATGATGTTCTGTGGTATGCTGGGCGCCGTCGTCGCCGACCGGTTCCGTTCCCGCCCCGAGGTCGCCCGCCCATGATCGTTGGCATTCCCGCCTGCGCAAAGACAATCTCGGAAATGCCGTTCCACCAGACCCCGGCCCGCTACGCGCAGGCCGTGTTCGGCGGTGTCGGAGCATTGCCCGTGCTGATCCCGCCGCTGGGCGAGCCGATGCTTGCGCTGCTTGACGATCTCGATGGGCTGATGGTGCCGGGAAGCCCAAGCAACGTGCACCCGATCCATTACCAAGGGGGCGCTTCGGAGACGCCCGATTTTCATGACCTTGAGCGCGACTATACCACGCTCCCGATGATCCGCGCCGCAATCGCGCGGGGGATCCCGGTGCTGGCGATCTGCCGCGGCATCCAGGAATTGAACGTGGCCCTGGGCGGCTCGCTGCATCAGCGCGTGCATGCGCTGGAAGGCCGGACGGATCACCGCGGCGGCCCCGGTCCGCTTGAGACGAGCTACGGGCCGAAGCACCCCATCTCGGTGACCGGCAGCCTGGCTCGTATCTTGGGAGCGGACAGTATCGAAGTGAACTCATTACATGGGCAGGCGATCGACCGGCTGGCCAGGGGGCTGGTGGCGGAGGCGCATGCGTCCGACGGCACCATCGAGGCCGTCGCCATGCCCTCCGCCCCCGGTTGGCTGCTCGGTGTGCAATGGCACCCGGAGTGGGCGTTCGCCGGAAACCCCCACAGTGTTGCTATTTTCTCGGCTTTCGGCGATGCCTGCCGTTCTCGGCAAGGGCGTGAGCGCGCGTAACGGACGCTCTTCAACCAACAACGTCCAGAGGAAAGGTGGCTTACCATGGATCTGCAACTCGCGGGCAAGACAGTCCTGATCACCGGCGGCTCGAAGGGCATTGGCAAGGCGGCGGCCGAGGTGCTGGCCGAAGAAGGCTGCAACCTCATCCTCGTCGCCCGCGATGCGACGCTGCTGAACGAAACCGCGGCGGAGATTCGAACCAAGCGCCAGGTCAACGTGCGCATCATCGCGGCCGACCTGTCGAGCGACGCGTCGGTACGCAAGGTCGCGCTGGAAGCCGGGGAACTCGATATCCTGGTGAACAACGCGGGAGCGATCCCGCCCGGCGACGTGCTGTCGATCGACGACGCGAAGTGGCGGCAGGCGTGGGATTTGAAGGTGTTCGGCTACATCTCGTTTTGCCGCGTGATCTACGCGCAGATGAAGGCGCGGCGGGCCGGCGTGATCATCAACGTCGTCGGCTCGGCGGGCGAGAAGTTCCCCACCAACTACATCGCCGGCGCGGCGGGCAATGCCTCGTTGATGGCGTTCAGCCGAGCGTTGGGCAAGGGGGCTCCGGCTGATGGCCTGCGGGTGGTGGCGATCAACCCCGGCCCGGTGGAAACCGACCGTCTGGTGATGCTGCGCAAGGCCGAGGCGAAGGAGAAGTGGGGCGATGCCGACCGCTGGCGGGAACTGAGCGCCGGCATGCCGTTCGGCCGTCCCGCAAGCCCGCGGGAGATCGGTAATGCGGTTGCGTTCCTGGCCAGCCCGGCATCCGGTTACACCACCGGGACGGTGGTGACGATCGATGGCGGCGGCTAGAGCGACGCTAGTGTCCCGAATCTGAAGTCCGCCACATTGGCGAACCTCAGAATTCGCGACACTAGCTCTTTGTTTTCAGTGGCCTGCTGGTCCCCTGCGTGCGCCGCAAAATGCGACGAACTTCGGGGGCAGGACACTAGAGCGTTTTCAGCCTGACTGTGCAGGTTGACAACGCTCTATCCTTTTGTTTGATCGCATGATTCACGCGCTTCGTGCGAACAGCGCGTCCTGCGGACGACGGACGTTCCCCTCGCGTTTCGTCAGCTTGGCTGACGCCAACGAAACGCTGGCCGCCCA
>JAQGHW010000581.1 GCA_028291505.1 Rhodopila sp.
ACGGCACGGCGTAGGGATGAGCCAATATCGACTGCGACCACAGAGAGCACGGTGCAGTGGTTGCTGCATCGCCGGATGGGCGCCAACCAACAAATGCGCTGGTCGTCGAGAGGCGCGCATCTCATGCACAAAGTCCGAACCTCGGTCATGAACCGAACCTTCAACAAGGATTACGCCGCCGCGGAGCGATGGGCGCGTCGTCCGTTTCGAAATGCGGCGTAATCACCCCCAGGTTCTGGACGGTCTCATCGGCGCTTATGCTACAAAAATGGACCGATCGTTGGTTCGGGCCCCAAAGCCGGGATCCCGGGCAACCCGCCCACGATCCCGGCTGCAAACGCAGTACGGTGCCGCCCGAAGGCTTACGTTATTTATCCGGCAAGCCCCGAAACACCCACTCGCTTGTTAAAACGATTCGTGGAGACTCTGTGCCTCGCAACGTGAAATGCGGAAAGTCGAGCTTAGTTCGGCAAAACGGCCCGTCTTATCGATTCATCTCCAACGCCCGGTCCATCAGGCTTACCGAATGAATCGCTTCGCGTCCCGACAGATCCCGGATCTGGTGTCGACACGACGTCCCATCCGCCACGATGAAATCATGTGCTCCCGCCGCCCGCACTGCCGGCAGCAATGCAGCCTCGGCCATCGCCCGCGAGGTCGGCTCCGTCTCCGCCTGATAGCCGAATGTTCCCGCCATGCCGCAGCACGAGGAGCCAATCGGCTGGACCGACAGTTGGGGGATCAGATGCAACATCGCCAACGCATCCGGAAACGCCCCAAATGCCTTTTGATGACAATGTCCATGGATCCACGCCGTTCCAGGCAGTGGCCGCAGCCCCAAATCCGGCTTCTCCTTGGCAATGAACTCGCTCAGCAGCATTGCCCGCGCCGCGAACCGATCCGTTGCGGCGTCTGGTAACAGTGAACGGAATTCGTCCCGCAGCGTCATCAAACACGAGGGCTCCAGACCGATGATCGGCATGTCGTCCGAAAGAGAGTTCATCGTGCGCAGAGCTTCGTCGCGCGCCTTGTCTACCATCCCGACCGCAAGCCATGTGCGTCCGCAGCACAATGGCCGCCCACCGGTCCGCGGGATAATTGCCCGATAGCCCGCCGCAGCCAGCACCTTCACCGCGGCGCGAAGATTCTCCGGCTCGAAATACCGGTTGAACGTGTCCGCCAGCAGGTAAACATCGCCGCGCGACGAGCCGGGAACCGTCGCCGCTGTTTCCCCATCCAGGAATTTATCCCGGCGCCAACTGGGTAGCCGGCGAGCGGCGGAGATGCCCAGAAAACGTTCGGTCAGCCAGCGCAACGGCGGCAGATGATTTCGCAAATTCGCCAGCGCCGGCATCTGGGATACTATGGGTGCATAGCGTGGAAGCTCCGCGATCAGCGTCTCCCGCCAACTAACTCCGTGCCGTTCAGCGCGTGCCGCGGTGACCTCTATCTTCATCTTAGCCATATCGACGCCTGTGGGACATTCCCGCCGACAGGCCTTGCAGGACACGCACAGGGTCATAGCATCGGCGATCGGTTCGGACGTCATGGCATCGGCGCCCAACTGCCCGGTCAGTGCCAGCCGCAGCGTGTTCGCCCGCCCGCGAGTCACGTGCGTTTCATCGCGGGTCACCCGATAACTTGGGCACATCACGCCGGAGTCGAAGCCACGGCACGTGCCATTGTTGTTGCACATCTCAACAGCACCGAGCAGGCCGCCAATCGGGCCGGGGTGGTCGGACCAGTCGAGCTTGGGGGTGAAATCACCGATCGGACTGTAGCCCGGGCCGTACCGGAACAGCGTGCGGTCATCCATCCTCGGTGGATGAGTGATCCGGTTCGGATTAAGCAGGTTGATCGGGTCGAACACGTCCTTCACCGTTTCGAACGCGCGGACAATGCGCGATCCAAACATCTGCTCGTGGAACTCACTGCGCACGATCCCATCGCCGTGCTCGCCGCTGTGGGAACCCTTGTATTCCCGCACCAGGGCGAAGGCTTCCTCAGCGACGGATCGCATGGTCGCCACGTCCGCCGGATCCTTCATATTGAGCACGGGCCGCACATGCAGACATCCAACCGAGGCGTGCGCGTACCATGTCCCCTTGGCACCGTGGCGTTCGAACACACTGTTTAGCCGTTCAGTATAGTCGGCGAGGTCATCCAGATCGACGGCGCAGTCCTCGATGAAGGAGACCGGTTTCCCATCGCCCTTCATCGACATCATGATGTTCAGGCCAGCTTCGCGCACTGCGGCGATATCAGCCTGGAACGCCGGATCGACGCCCCGCACGACCCCGGGATGGCCAAGATCGCCCATCAGGGCTTCCAGTTCAGCCAGCTTGGCGAGCAACGGTGCATCCTCATGGCCGTGGAACTCGACGATGAGCAAGCTGTCAGGTTCGCCTAGTAGCATCCGGTCGATCGTGGTCCGGTAGATCGGGATGCCGCGGCCCAGGTCGATCATGGTGCGATCGACCAGTTCGACCGCCTCCGGCTCCAGCGCGACGATGTGCCGAGACGCCTCCATCGCCTTTCGAAATGTCGGGAACTGGCAGATGCCCAGCACTTTTCGCGGTTTGACCGGATGCAATGTCAATTCGATCGCGGCGGAGAACGCCAGCGTGCCCTCCGACCCGACCAGCAGGCGGGCCAGGTTGTCGCGACCCGAAGCACGCGCGGCGGGCGTCAGCACATCGATGTTGTAGCCGCCGACGCGGCGAAGCTGCTTTGGGAAACGGGCGGCGATTTCATCGGCTTCGGAGACGCCCAGCGCACGCAGGCGCTGGATGAGGTTGGCTATCGTCGCGGGCATCCGCTCACCCAGATTGTCCGGAACGATCCCGAAGCGGTGCTGTGAGCCGTCCGATAGGATCGCCTGAATCGCCCGCACATTATCCGCCATCAAACCATAACGGATAGATTTCGATCCACAGGAGTTGTTCCCCGCCATGCCTCCAATCGTGCAGCGAGCGTGAGTTGACGGATCGACCGGGAAGAACAATTTGTGCGGGCGCAACGCACTGTTCAGGTGCCCTAGCACCAAGCCTGGCTCAACCAACGCCGTCCGCGCCTGGGCATCCACGTTCAAAACGCGCCGCAAATGCTTGGAGCAATCGATCACCAGCGCCCGATTTACCGTCTGCCCGCATTGGCTGGTGCCGCCGCCGCGTGCCAGGACGGGAATACCCTCATCGCGGGCAATCGCGATCGCCGCCTCAACGTCATCGATCGTTTCCGGTACGATCACGCCGACCGGCTCCATTTGGTAGATCGACGCATCGGTGCTGTAGCGACCCCGGCTCGTGCGGTCGAACAGCACTTCGCCCTTGATGTTGCGAGCCAAGCGCATGGCGAAAGCTGCGTTGTTAGGCATGACGGAGGCAGTGAAAGTGGCGCTCATGCGGGTAGATCACCCTTGCTGGAGATACGATTGCACAGCATTGGCAAAGGTCGCGAACCGCCGCAAGCTGGAGGGGCACGATCAGGAAATCTCATCATCTCTGCCTCACATGTTCCTGGACGACCTTTCCTACAAATCCCCGGCCCGGCGAAAGCATCCGGTCACATAATCAACTCGTTGCGGGTTTTTGAAGGCGGTTGAATTTGGCTGTAAGCCGCCTTGGTCCTGGGATTTCTGCCGACGCCACCGAATCGGGTAAGGCCGGGTTCTTTGGAGGGCCCGAATGCCGGAAACTCATATGTGGACGGCCCCCTCCCCGCAAGGTGTTTTGCAGCGTTTTGATCAGATCATTGCGTCCATATGTCCGGCCTGTCGATGCGCTCGCACATGAAGGCCTGGCCAAGATTGTTTCCGCGACAAGGGTTCCAAACAACGGTGCGACCTCAGAAAGGGGGGCCACCGAGGGCGTGGTTCAAAGTCGGGTTACAGGCGAGGGCGGATTGACGCCAGCCGGGCCGATGATGGCACCGTGATTTTTTCAGTTGCGGTCCGCAAATGGATCGATGTGTTGGTGCGGCAGCGAGGTTGCCTGAGGGTGACCGTAGCGACTTGGCCGTTCAGGTATTGGCGCGATCGGAGCCGGTCAGCGATCTGGCGGCCCGGCACGGGGTAAGACGCAAGTTCGTCTACCAGCAAGCGAACAAGGCTCGCGTCGCATTGGATGACGCTTTCCGGTCGGCGACGCCGGACGATGAGGGGCTGTTCGAGTTGGTGGTCACCAAGGTCTGGCTGCGCCAGGTGATCATCGCGCTGGCGCTGATTTGCCGCGGCTCATGTCGCGGCGTCATCGAATTCATGCGTGACCTGCTGGGCGTCTCGATGAGTGTGGGCACCGTCCACCACGTGCTTCAGTCGGCCGCTCGGGAAGCGGATGTCATCAACCATGAGCAGGACTTGTCCGCCATTCGTGTTTGCCTGCACGATGAGCTCTTCCAAGGCGCAATGCCGGTGCTGGCCGGTGTCGATGCCCAATCGACTTATTGCTATCTGCTGGCGGCAGCGGACCATCGCGATGCCGACACCTGGGGCGTGCATTTGCTGGACGCCAACCGGCAAGGGCTGAAGCCTGACTATACGATTGCCGATGCCGGGCAAGGCTTGCGCGCCGGGCAGAAAGCCGCCTGGGACGACACGCGCTGCCATGGCGATGTGTTTCATATCCAGCACCAGTACGAAAGCCTTGCCAACACGCTGTCGCGCCGGGCCAAGGGGGCCGCATCACGGTGCAAGAAGCTGCACGACCGGATCGGCCGCGCCAGCCAGCGTGGCCCAGACGAAACGCTTGCTATCCAGTCGGAACAGGTGCGACAGACCGAGATTCAGGTGTATCGGTTGGCGCGCGACATCCGAACACTCACCCAATGGTTGAGCCATGACGCCTTGGCATTGGCCGGCCCGGCGCTGGCCACGCGGCAAGAGCTGTTCGACTTTGTCGCTGAGGAACTGGCACAGCGCGAGCCCGAAGATGTGCGGCGCATTCGCCCGCTGCGCGTCGCACTGCAGAACCAGCGCGACGACTTGCTCGCGTTCGCCGACGTGTTCGATAAGAAGCTGGCCCACATCGCGCGAACCCATGATATCGGCGGGGATCTCGTGCGTGAAGCCTGCGTGCTGCACCGCTTACCCAGCACCTCGACCGCGTATTGGCAGGGCTGGAACCGGCTTCGTGCGAAGATGGGCGACCGAGCACGCGAGGGAGGGGGCAAGTTCCACACGCTGTTCGACGCCGTCAGCCGGGCGAGGCTGGCCAAGGTTCCAGCGGCGAAGCCGTTGGAATAGCCAGACGAGGGCATGGCGCAAACACCGCGCAGCAGTTCACTGGTGGAGAACCTCAACTCGCGGCTGCGCACCTACTTCACGCTGCGCCGCCACTTGGGCAACTCGTACCTCGGCTTGCTGCGGTTCTTCCTCAACCATCGGCGCTTCATGCGCAGCCGGTGTGCGCCGAGCGCAACGCCAAAAGCCCCGCGAAGTGATGACCGGCCAAGGCCATCCGCATTGGCTGACGCTGCTGGGCCTCGGACCACTTCAGCCTCAGCGCGCCTGACCCGGCGGGAGGTCAACCGCCTCCTCCATCCGACAGACCATCCAAGAATCGAAATCCGCCGTCCGATCCTCACAGGCCGGCGGCTTCCGCTCGCCCTCTGGAACCCCAAAATGGCCGATTCTGAACCACGCCAGGCGATGTGGCTTCGCATCCCAGGCGTGGATCGACCCGTGGGCCCCGATCTTTCCCTGCCTCAGGGGGAGTCCCGTCGGAATTGTGCTGACGTCACGGTTCTGTCAGGGCTCGCGCCAAAATCGCCCGAAAGAGCAATATGCTGACAAATCCGGCGATCGCGCGGGTTGGCGCCAATCCTGACAGAACCCGATACCCTGCCACATGGTTCGACGGTTGAGTTACAGCGCCCATCCCGGTGATCGGTGCAATCCGCCTGTCCTAAGCAAAAGTTGGTACGCCGACACGCATACCAACCTTTATTCCTTCAGTCCCGCGCAGTCGATGCTATTCGGCCGCCCGCTGAGTATGCTGACAGCCTTCTCGTGCAATCCCGCCGAGGGCTCGGCCAGCCAAATCCGGCTGCCGTCTCTCCCCCGCCAAGTCAGAAAGCGATACGATCCCAACCAAGCGCTTGGCCCGGTTGAGAACCGGCAAACGACGAACCTGTTGCTTAGCCATATTCTCGGCGACAGTGCCCAGATCCTCGTCCTCGAACACATACCGGATCTCAGGCGTCATCACCTCCCGCACCTTGGTGCGTTCCGGATCACGGCCGTCGGCGACAAGGCGCAGAGCAACGTCGCGATCGGTCACAATGCCTACCAGGCGGTCACCTTCGCCCACCGGCAGCATCCCCGCGTCCTCGTCACGCATCAACCGCGCGACCTGTTGGACGGTGTCATCGGGATTGGTAAGTCGCGTGTCCCGGTGCATCACGTCGCCGACGTGGCCATTCCGTCGATCGTGCCGCTGACCTTCTGCACGACCCTGGCGGCGGTATTCGAGTTGTTGCTCCAACGGGCCCAATGTGCGGTCAGCGGCAGTACGGACCGAGCGAGTCAGGATTGCGCTACCCTCAATAAGCGCATTCATGTAGTTGTGCGCCGCTTGCTGCTGCAGACGGACGAAGCCACTGCCATCGGCGAGACGCAACTGCTCTCGCGCCGCGTCAAGGTTGGTCCGGATCAACCCCTCGAAAAGGCTGACCAGGCCTTGCTGCAGATCACGTAGGTTTCTGCCAACCACATTTGGCAGAACCGATAGCGTGCGAAGGTTCTGCGCTCCGACTTGGGCAGCCTCGGCCATCTCGTGCCTCGTTGCCTCCAGTCGTTCGGCTATGCTTTGCACAAATTGCTGTTGCCCTTCAGCAAATAGCTGCATGCCTCGGCGGGTCGCGCCTTCAGCAATCTCGCCGAAGTGCTGCATCGTCGCCGCCGCGGCCTCGCCGCTGTGCTGTGCGGTCTGAGCGGCGCCGTGACCGCCCTGCCGCGGCACGTCAGCGCTGCTGCGGCGGGTATCGGACGCCGCCCCGCTGCCCCGCGCGGTCTCGCTCGCGCTCTGCGCGGTAGTTCTCGCTGTAGACCGGCCGTGCGCGTTGGACTCCGTTGATGTCTTATCGCGTGTATCGCTCATGATCAGGTCCTCCTGTTACGAATTGTGAATCATCGTGCCCGGCCGGCTGCCCTACCTGGCCATTGAGCAACAAAACTCACCGATGAATGGAAAGGCAGCAGCCAACGAGGTTCGGCGGACCTTAAGTGCGCACGCGATCTGCCTCTGCCGTATGCGCCCTCATGATGAGGGGCGCCGTCGCTCGCGACCCGCAGGGATGCGTCAAGTCATCAACTTCAGATTGCGTTGTCTAATTACTTTTCGCCCACGCTAGGTGCGACTCTTGGTCCCTCCGCTGGACTGAACCCCAGACTGGTGGCGAGTATTCATTCTCAGTCGTCAGACATAAACGCGCAGGGGCTATCTGGGTTTGAGCGAGACGGATCAGCGATTTGCTTGCCAATCGGAGATCTGCCTCTCATGTTGCGCCGTTGGCAGCATCCGTGTGGAAATTTTACGGTAAGGACCAAGCCGGCTCGGGACTGGCGATGGACGACAAGGGTGGGATGAGGACCCTCCGGAAAGGCACCAATGGATTGACCTGCACGCCGGACAACCCGACGAGCCCTGGCGTGGACTCGATGTGCCTCGACGCCAACGCCATGGAATGGGCGCACGCGTGGATGACCCACCAGACTCCGCCGGACAAAGTCGGCTTCATGTACATGCTCGCTGACGGCTCGGACGCCAGCAACACCGACCCGTACGCCAAAGGTCCCGAGGCAGGAAACCACTGCGGGGCGCCCGCGCCGCGGGGAGTTCTCGGGATTCTACATATGATCCGCTGTTATCGCGCGTAGATGGGCGAAGGCCCAACGATTTCAACTGTCTCTGTCGCATGCCCGAAACCAGAGCTGTCGGATGCCCTTAACAATTTTAATTTGGCCAATGTCGTGCCTTGGTTTGGCCGGGGCGGTTCATCCCATGCCGGACTGTGCGGCGTCGGGAAACCGGGACCTTCGGACTGCGTTGATTTTGTCGTGCACGGGCATCGGGGGCCCAACTGACCATGTCGTCATACAAAGTCATGCCGCGGCGCAGCGGTTCCGGGTTTAAGGTCGAAGTAATCACTGTAAGATGGCATCCGTCACACCCTGCTCGGTTTTGAGACCGAACTAGAGGCGGTGATCTGGGCTGAGGCGGATAAAGAAATTGCGGCCGCGGGCACCTCTTTCGTGATGGCGATGCT
>JAQGHW010000589.1 GCA_028291505.1 Rhodopila sp.
ATTTCGGTGAACTGGGAGAACAGCAGCACGCGCCTTCCCTCGGCGAACATGATGCTGAGCATTTCCATCAGGCGATCCAACTTGGCAGACCCGGCCTTCGACTTCGCCACGGTCTTCAATTTCAGCAGCCGGGGATCGCAACATGCCTGGCGCATTTTCAGCAGCGCATCCAGGATGATGATACCTGATCGCGCCAAGCCCTTCTGGGCGATCGCGGCCTGCACCTTGGCGTGCATCGACAGCCTTATCGCCTCGTAGATCGCTCGCTGGTTGGTTTCCATCTCAACCGGCTCGACTATTTCTGTTTTCGGTGGAAGTTCGGTGATGACTTCCTCTTTGGTCCGCCGCAGCATGAACGGGCGGATGCGGCGGGTCAGAAGATCCTGCCGCTCGACGTCCCCGTGCTTTTCGATCGGAGTCCGATAGCGGGTCTTGAACGACTTCTGGCCGCCCAGGAATCCTGGCGCCAGGAAGTCGAACAGCGACCACAATTCTCCCAGATGGTTCTGCAACGGTGTGCCCGACAGGCACAGCCGCTGGCGCGCTTTCAGGCGCAACGCCTGGCGGGTCGTTTCGGCGTTGGGGTTCTTGATCGACTGGGCCTCATCCAGGATGACGGCGTGCCAATCCTGTTCCTGCAGGACCTCATGGTCGCGGGTCAGCAACGGATACGTGGACAACACCAGGTCGTGCCTGGGGATTTGCGAAAAGCTGTGTTTCCGAGCCGACCCGTGCAATGCGAGCACCGACAGTTCGGGGGCAAAACGATGCGCCTCGGCCATCCAGTTCGGTATCAGGCTGGTCGGGCACACGATCAGGGAGGGACGGTCCAGGCGGCCGGCGGCCTTGTCGATCATCAAATGCGCCAGGGTCTGCACGGTTTTTCCCAGGCCCATGTCGTCGGCGAGCACGCCGCCCAGGCCTGCGGAACCGAGGAACTGCAACCAATCGACGCCCTGGCCCTGGTACGGCCGCAACGTCGCCAGGAAACCATCCGGAACGATCGCCTTGGGGATCCCTCCCGACAGGCGCAGCGTCCGGCCCAGGTCACGCAGTGCCTCGCCGCCGCGCCAAACCAGCCCGGTGCGTTCTTCCAAATCCGCCAGGTCGGCGGCATCGAGTCGCGAAAAGCCAATTCGTCCGGCGTCCGCATCGATCCCGCCGCTGGCCCACAGTTCAAGCAGCGCCTGCAAGGTTGGCCGGATGCGCGACATCGGCAACGACAACAGGCGGCCATCCAGCAGCGTCAGCACGAACGGTTTGTCGTCGGGACCCTCCGCCAGAACGGCGGCTTCGGGACGAGCGATCAGCCGCACCAGGGCGGGCACCAGATCGACCTGCTCCCCGTCCACCGTGACGCCCAGATGCAGTTCCAGCCAGTCGATCCCGGACCCTTCGACCAATTCGGCTTCGATGTCCGCGTCGGCGGACAGGACCTGGACGGGGAAATCCTCATCGATGTGGATCGTCCAGCCGGCGTGACGCAGCCGAGGCACTTCCTGGGTCACGATCTGCAGCCAGGTCGGGTTCGGGCCGTACTCGCGCAACGCGAAATCGTCGGTGTGGGCGTGCTGGTAGTAGACCGGCACGACCTCATGCACCGACCCGAATCCCAGCCCTGTCAGCTCTGCCAGGACCCGCGCCTCGGCCGCGCGATCACGCGCAACCTCATACAGCGTGCCCTCCTGCACGATAATCCGCGGCAGCGGCTTCAGGCTGCGGGGCAGGGTGATCGGGCCGTACTGATAGGACAGGCGCACCAAAGGCACGGCATACAGCCCGCGACCCAGCACCCGGGCCGACCCGCGGCCGTAGCTGGGATCGCTGGGCAATGTGCCGCTGATCAACCGCAGGTGCGGCCGCATCTGTTCCTGGATCGACTCGGGAGGCTGCAGTTCCACCGGCACCGGCACTTTGGCGGACGGCATGCGCCGGGACAGTTGCGCGCGCACCTCGGCGGCCGCTTCCGGCGGTATGGAGGGCGCGTTCAGCAACCGAGCGACGACGCGAGCGGGAAGGTCGAGGCCGACGGGTCCCATGACGGAAGTCGCCGGATCGACATACCAGGGCACAGGAATGCGAACCCCGACCAGGCCTTCATCCAGCGCCAGGGTCGCTTGCTGGGAGGCATCCGGCTTGGTGATCCAGGTGATCTGGCCCTGCCGTTCCGGACCCTCGGTCAGTGTGGGACCCTCGGCCGACCCCCAGCGCGCGCGTCCGGTTCCCAGGATGCGGCGCAGCGTATCGAGCGGATCGTCGTCGCCTTGCGGCCCCGAGTAGCCGTTGCGGCGGGACAGGCGGGTCAGGATGATCAGGTCGGAGGGGCGCAGGTATTTCGCCGGCGTCTGGATCTGGTGGGGCGCGTATCGCTTGATGGTGCCGGGGCTGTTGTCACGCCGCAACGTGACCGTCATCGGATCGATCCGCAGTTGTGCCACACCGGTGGCGTGCGGCGCGGCGTCCAGCACGTAGAAGACGCGGGTGCGGAGTGCCGTGGGATAATCCTCGGTCGGTTCGTCGTCGTCGCGGTCGAAATCGGCCAGCCATGACTGGATCTGTGTCGGCAGCGCCGCTTGGACGGGTGCCTTGGAGACCTCCCGGGAGGTTTGGGGGAAGAGCGTTTCCTGGTGCCGGGGGACCAGGAGTTCCCTGCGCTGGGCCGCGATCAGCACGGCTGCCAGA
Organism: Rhodopila sp.; assembly: GCA_028291505.1. Lineage (GTDB taxonomy): Bacteria > Pseudomonadota > Alphaproteobacteria > Acetobacterales > Acetobacteraceae > Rhodopila. The sequence continues at coordinate 2,683 of JAQGHW010000589.1, forward strand.
TGCTTGCAGCCCCGCCCCATCGGGCAGGAACAGGCGCCGGCGATCCGGATTCCGTCGTTGGGCGAGCGACTGACCTTCAGGCTCTGGACATAGGGATCGGGCCGCGTGCCCTGGGTCGTCGCGGTGATGATCGCGCCGCGAGCGGTGATCTCCAGATCCTGGACACGTCCGCGCTGCTCGTAAGAGCGGCCTGCGGTTAGCGTTCCCGGAGGGAAGATCCGCCGGATGTCGGCTTCGCGTATTGCCAGAGAGGGATCGATGTCAGGAGCGATGGGCACGATATGCATATACAGAGGATGCGTATGAGGTTCGAGTCGTGACCATAGGCCGACGCGATTCTCTTTCCGTGTTCGGGTGCGGACCCTCGTGCGCCAGCCAGCCCGATGGTGATCCACTGGCGTCCGTACAGCAAAAAGGCCGGCATCACACCGGCCTCCTGCACTCGCCAGAGGAAACGGACTAGCCGCCGCCGCCTTGCATGAAGTTGTAATTGTTGCCCTGCTGCTGCGACGGCGAATGGCTATTCGCCACCCCGGCATTGGCCGCACCAGCACCGAGGGTCAGAATCGTCAGCGCCGCAAGGATTATCTTTTTCATCGTCTTCTCCATCGTCTGTCGGGCGACATGTCCGGCTTCGATAGTCGATGGATAGTCTTATGCGCTGCACCGGATAATCCATTACC
>JAQGHW010000615.1 GCA_028291505.1 Rhodopila sp.
AAAGCTAGCGATCACCGCAGCCGATTCAACACCCACAACGGAATGCCGTATATCCCGAATGGGAATGGTGGTGGCGATTCCGCCGCACTGGTGGAGCGGCGCACATGGATTGGAAGCGGCACCCCGATATCGGCCTACGCGATCTGCGCGTACTCAGCGTGCTGCTGCGCGAGCGTAACCTCACCCGTGCCGCCGAGCTGCTCGGCACCACGCAACCTTCGGTCAGCAAGGTGCTGGCACGACTGCGTGCACATTTCGATGACCGGTTGTTCGTCTGGGCCGGGCGGTCAATGCAACCGACGCGCCGGGCGCGTCAAATCGCCAAGCCGCTGCAGGACGTGTTGGTGGGGTTTGACGCCTTGACCGTTTCGACCGCTCCGTTCGACCCTGCAGTGTCCGCCCGCGAGTTTCGCCTTCTGCTGACGGATGTCGGCATGATCATTTTCCTGCCACGTCTCACCGAGCACGTCCGCAAAGCCGGGGCCGATTTGCAGCTCAATGTCATGCCATTCGATGTGCGTCATGTCTCCAGCCTCCTCGAATCAAGCGAGGCTGATCTCGCGATCGGCGATCTTCCCGGTGCCGCGCGGGGCCTGCGGCGGCAGCGCCTTTACCAAGACAATTTTCTCAGCGTGGTGCGCAAAGGCCACCCCCAGCTGGCGTCCCTTGCCCACAGGACCGGCTTCCTGGCCGCGCACCACATCCTGGTGAAGGCCTCCCATGCGGGGCACGCGGCGCATGAGAAGACCGGACGCGGGCTGGAGGCTGCACTATCACCTGATCTAATTCAACTCCGCTTGCCGAGTTTCCTGGCGAGCGCGGCGGTGGTGAAGCATACCGACGCGATTGCCACCATGCCGGCCAAGCTGGCGTGCTTCGTTGCGAAGGAACTTGACCTGGTGGCATTTTCCCCACCGCTCGCCTTGCCGCCCATCGAGATCGCGCAGCTCTGGCACGAACGCATGCAGGACGAGCCGGGCCATCGCTGGCTGAGAATGATGATCTTCTCCCTGTTTCGGGAGTGAGATGCCGCGTGGTGTCGTTTTATGGCCGGAACTAACAAACTGGCCTTCTGGTACGCATAAGCCGTGAACGGCGGTGTCGGAAAACCTGCCGTTCGAGGTTTCCGCACACTCTGTCAATCCGACAGGGATATCCGTTGAGGCTGGAGCTCGTTTTGGCAGCCGATCCGGGTTCGATCAGGAGTATACGGAAAGCACCTGTTTCCCGTTATTGCTGTCGAAGGCTCTATCGATGGCAGGCACGCGAATGGCGGATTTCTGCGGGTGGTGCGCCGGACCGTTCTAGTTTCGTCTCCTTATGCGTACCGAGACCGTCTCAAACCTGGGGGGTCTGCCGGCCATTGGTCCGGGCGGCCGACCAGGTGGAGCACAGGCAAAGCGGGATGATCAGGGTCGCGATGAATTACCGGCTTTGTTCTCCCCCCAGGTTTGAGACGGTCTCATGCGTACCAGAAGGCCAGTTGGTTAGTTCGGGCCATCTACGCAACACGGCGGCTCACGCCTCCCGGCGCATGTCGCCAAAATCCGCGTACAGCGTGGACCCACCCAGGAACACCGACAATGTGCTTGCGGACGTCGTTCCCACGAACAGCTCACCAGGTACGGTCGCGTCGCCATTCGTCCAGCGAATTCCCCAATCGGACTCGAAGCCGTGGTATCCGTCGGCCAGGCACACGTCGTCCGCTTCCATCGTCCGCAACTGGCCGGTCTGTGCCAGCACGATCTGGCGCACCGCCACACCAAGTACGCGCGGGTCGCGGGCTATTCCAAGCTCCTGCGGTGCAGAAGCCCGGGACACGAGCCGAACGCTGCCCGGAGGTGTATTTAAGTGAAACGTGTACGTGTCCTGGCACAGCTCCGTCGCGTCGAGCCGCTTTCGGTCAACCAGAAGATGCAGCCCGGGATCACCTGTCAGTGGCACGCCTGGACGCGGACCGGCTTGCTCGAGCAACCGGCGCCACGCTGCGTCGACCAGTTCGCCACCCGTGAGCACGGGCGCGCACGGAGATTGAGGCGCCAAGCCCCAGCCGCTGTTGGCGTTCTGAAACAGCCAGCGGTTGCCGTCATCGCGATAGCTTTCGGCCGGCGCGCCGTTCGCAACCAGAACATCGTGCGTCGCCAGCTCGATATGATAGATCGATACTTCATGAGCACGGTCATCCCACAGGATTGAGCGGTGATTGACCAGGAATTCAACTGGAATCAGCGCCCCATCGAGAAAGAGCGAATGGCCTTTTGTGACGTGCAGATCACGATGCGGCACGTTTTGGCCCAACGCCCCCTTGCGAACAATCACGGGGGTTGCGGCATTGCGGCGCCCCCGCGTTGCCAGGACCCGCCCCAAACCAATCCAGGTGATGTGCCGGGTTTGGCCGCCCCATGTCACCACTGGATCGCCGATCGCCAAGTACTCGACCGGAACTTCACCGTCCGGCGTACGGATCAACGTGCCGCGGCAAAAACACAAGGCGAAGGTGACCTTCTCCAGCCCGGTTGCCGTGTCCGTCGCCGCGGTAAGGGCCTGAGCCTAAATAAGCGAATCGGGGGCTAGGAATCGGTCTGCAGAGCGTACTAGCTTGCCCGGGTGATCGACACCATCGCCATAAGAGCCCGCTTCGCGGCGCTTTCGCCCCTGCTGAACGAACGCGCCCGGCGGTTATTCGTCGCCAGCGAGGCCCGAGCGGCGGGC
>JAQGHW010000625.1 GCA_028291505.1 Rhodopila sp.
CAAGCTACGCCGACCGGCGGGACAGGCAAACTTCAACGCTGGTCGCTCAGCGTGATCATGCTTTAATCACCAAACGCAGCGAAGGAATCCCATGCCAAACTGGGTACTGGTCGTCGTTCTGATCGGCCACATAAGCAGCAATGGCGACGAGCCGATGACGTCCAGCACGCTTCCCATGGCAACGCGTGAAAGCTGCGAAGCGGCCGCCGCGGACCTGAAGCAGCACCTTATCGGGGGCGCCTTTGCCGGGGGCAACGTTGCGGACGTCGTCACGCGATGCGAACCGACGGGTGCCGATACCAATCAGCGTAAGGGATGACCCGTCGCGATCCTCCTGGCGTGTCACAGACAGGTGTTATTACATTTGTATGTCACTCTGCCAGCACCGCCGCCTCCACCTCGCCCGGCCGGTCCAAAATCGCGCGCACCCTGGCAACGTCCAGCGTGCCCTCCCACCACGCGACAAAGATCGTCGCCACGGTGTTGCCGAACAGGTTGGTGATGGCACGCGCCTCGCTCATGAAGCGGTCGATCCCCAGTACCAGGACCATGCCGGCGACCGGGACCTTGCCGTTCATCGTCGCCAGCGTTGCCGCCAGGGTGATGAACCCGCCGCCGGTCACCGCCGCGGCACCCTTCGAGGTCAGCAGCAAGACCGCCAGAATGAGCAGATAATCACCCCAGCTCAGGGGTATATTCAGCGCCTGGGCGATGAAGGCGATCGCTATGGTGAAATAGATCGATGACCCGTCCAGGTTGAACGCATACCCCAGCGGCACGGTCAGGCCGACCAGCGACTTGCCGCAGCCCAGCAGTTCCAGCTTCTCCATCAACGTCGGCATCGCCGCTTCCGAGGACGATGTGCCGAGCACGATCAGGAACTCCTCCTTCACGTAGCGGAGGATCTTCAGGATGTTCAGCCCCATGATCGCGGCGACGGCGCCCATGCCGACCAAGACGAAGATGACGCACGTCAGGTAGAAGCACAGCATCAGGAAACCGAGCTGTGCCAGCGCGCCGATTCCGTAGCGACCGATGGTGAATGCCATGGCGCCAAATGCCCCTAGCGGAGCCGCACGCATAATGATGGCGATGACGCCGAACAGCGCCGCTCCGGCCTCGTCGAGGAAACCCACGACCGTCTTGCCGCGCTCGCCCAGGCGGGACAGCCCGAGGCCGAACAGCACGGCGAACAGCAGGACCTGCAGGATCTCACCTTTGGCGAACGCATCGATCACGGTGTTCGGGATGATGTTCAGCAGGAAGCTGACGACGTCCTGGTGCGGCGCGTTGACGTAGGTGGCGACGGCCTTGCTGTCCAAGGTCGCGGGATTGATGTTCAGGCCGCTGCCGGGTTGCAGGACGTGCGCCACGATCAGGCCGACGAACATGGCGAACGTGGTCATCACCTCAAAATATATGATCGCCTTGATGCCGATCCGGCCGACCTCCTTGGCATCGGAAAGTTTAGCGATCCCGACGACCACGGTGACGAAGACGATGGGCGCGATGATCATCCGGACGAGTTTGATGAACGCGTCGCCGAACGGCTGCATCTGCACCGCCACGGCTGGCCAGAAATATCCCAGCGCGGCGCCAACGAGCACGCCGATCAGAACCTGGATGTAGAGCCCCTTTGCTGACCGAGCGCTTGTGCCTGCCATTGCCTGGCCTCCCTGTTTCCCGTATGTCCGGACCGTCTCGCTTCGTCCGAACCCGTCTGACTAGATTGAACCACAGCAAGGTGTCACCGAATGGCTGATTACGTCATCTCCCCTCCGGCGATTACATCCGTACCCGTAAAGGGCGGCGGCAATTTTCCCATCAGGCGTGTCTTCTGTGTCGGACGCAACTACGCCGAACATGCGCGTGAAATGGGCAGCGACCCGGATCGGGAGCCACCTTTTTTCTTCATGAAACCCGCCGATGCCCTGCTGCTGAACGACGGCGACATGCCCTATCCGCCACAGAGCACACAGCTCCACCATGAGATGGAGCTGGTCGTCGCGCTCGGCGAAGGTGGCTCGAATATCGCCGAAGCCGATGCCCTGGCACATGTCTGGGGCTATGCGGCCGGCCTGGACATGACCAGGCGCGACCTGCAGAACGCCGCCAAGAAGGAAGGCAAGCCCTGGGACATGGGCAAGGGCTTCGACTGGTCCGCGCCGATCGGGCTGATGGTGCCGGCATCGAAGATCGGCCATCCGTCGACCGGGCTGATCGAGCTGAAGGTCAACGGCAAGGTGCGCCAAACCTCCGACCTGTCGAAGATGATCTGGAACGTGTCGGAAACCATCGCCTACCTGTCCGGTCTGGTGAAGCTCGCACCCGGTGACCTGATCTATACCGGCACGCCGGAGAATGTCGCGGCAGTGCAGCGGGGGGATTTGCTGGAGGGTGTTGTTGAGGGCGTCGGTTCGGTGAGGACGCGCATCACCTGATGACGTCGCTTCGGGTTGCGACCTGGAACATCAACTCGCTGAGGCTGCGCGTCGGGTTGTTGGACAAGCTGGTCGAAGCGCTGCGACCGGACGTGATCTGCCTGCAGGAGACGAAGGTTCCGGACCTGCTGTTCCCGGCCGGCGCGCTGGAGCCGCTAGGTTATCCGCATACCGTGTTTCGGGGCATGAAGGGTTACAACGGCGTGGCGATCCTGTCGCGGCTGCCCTTGGAGGTGCACGATGCAGCTCCCGATTGGTGCGCCAAGGGCGACTGCCGGCATGTCGCCGCGGCGTTGCAGACCCCCGACGGGCCGGTCGAGCTGCACAATTTCTACGTGCCCGCGGGCGGCGACGTGCCGGATCGCACCGAAAATCCGAAATATGGGCACAAGCTGGATTTCATCGCCGAGGCCAGGGAGTGGTTTGCGGCGCGGCCGAACCTGTCCCGGTCGGTGCTGGTGGGCGACCTGAACATCGCGCCGTTGGAGCAGGACGTCTGGAGCCACAAACAGTTGCTGGCTGTCGTCAGTCACACGCCGCCGGAAACCGAAGGCCTGGACGCGTGGATGAACGCCGGCTTTATCGACGCGGTGCGGCATTTCGTGCCGGCCGAACAGAAGCTGTATTCGTGGTGGTCTTACCGGAACCAGGATTGGCGGGCTTCCGACCGCGGGCGGCGATTGGACCATATCTGGGTGACACCCGATCTCCGCTCCGGACTCCGCAGTCAGACGATCCTCCGCGATGCCCGGGATTGGCCGCGCGGCTCGGATCATGTGCCCGTGTGTGTGGAGGTGGAGGTTTAGTCTCGCCGCCGCGTTGGCCTCGTGGTGATCGTCAGGTAAGCAGCGACTGTTCCGCGCACCACACTTTCCAGGCGTGCCGCAAAGCCGCCCCGAGGTTTCGACCGAACCGCGGCGCATCGCATAGCGGGCCCAGCCGCACCTTCTCGCGCAGCCCTGCCCGAAGTTCGGCCAGCGCGCTTAGATCCAAGGAGCGGGCGACGGCCATCTCAATATACTCCTGAACCGAACCGGTCACCCATTCGGGGAGCCCGGCATTGCTCATATGGCTGGCCGAATGGCGGGAGGCGAAGATTTCGCCCGGTAAGGTAATGGTTGGCACGCCCATCCATAATGCCTCGCAGGTCGTCAGGCCGCCAGAATACGGAAACGGGTCCAGTACCATATCGACGTCGCCATATTCGCCCAGGAAGGCGCGATGGCCGGAGGATCCACGCGCCTCGATCCGGTCGCCGGCGATACCGAGTGCCACGAAATTGGCACGGAAAGCGTCAGCAGTAGGGCCGTCGGAAAGCTGATGGGTCTTCAAGATCAGTCTTGCCGTCGGGACGCGGCGCAGGATTTCCGACCAGGTCTCGATCACCCGAGGCGTGATCTTTGCGAGGTTATTGTAACAGCCAAAGGTGACGAACCCGTTCTTCAGCGCCGGCAGCGCGACCACATCGGGGGCATGTGTCGGGGGGCTGTAGCAGACATAGCCGTCCGGCAGCCGCAGCAGTTTCTCACTGTAGAACGTTTCGAAGCCATCCGGTGTCTCCCACCGGTCGGTCAGGAACCAGTCCATCTCTGCCAGACCGGAGCTGTGCGACTGCATGCCGACCCATTTGATCTGCACCGGCGCCAAACGGTTGGCGCATGCGGGCAGGCGGGCGGCGTCGCCATAGCCGCCAAGATCGATCAGAATGTCGATCCCGTGCTGGCGCGCCGTGGCGACCAGCGCGGCGTCGTTTAGACCATCGATCTCGACCCATTGGCGGGCGGCGGCGCGGTAGCGGCGGGCGATCGGGTCCTCGGGTACAGCGCTCTGCACCAGGCCCACCACGCCGAATTGGTTTGGATCAAGGGTCTCGATGCCGGCCACCGTCAGCCAGCCAACCGGATGTGACCGCAAGGTGCCCGACAACAGACCCACGACAAGCGGCCGCTCGGGGTCGGGGGAATTGTCGAGCGGCGGCTGCGGCGTGCGTGGCAGGACCAGGGAGCAATCGCGCATCGCCGTCAGCAGTTCGGCACCAGTGGTGCCATCGCGATAGGGCAGCGTGTTGCAGAGGGCGCGCCGCGGCAGAACCGCGCCGGGGTCCAGGCTGATGGCTCGCCGGGCGATTTCCACAGCCTCATCCTGCAAGCCGACGCAGACCGTCGCGTTGGCCAGGTTGCACAGAACCGGGCTGCTTGGCCCGTAGGTGTCCAGCAC
>JAQGHW010000684.1 GCA_028291505.1 Rhodopila sp.
GGACTGACACGGGTGATCGGGGAGTTGGACTCGTTTCTTGCCGAACGGAAGGTGTCGTTCCGGGAGCTGATCGGGCGTTCGGCGGATCTGCTGACGGGGTATGGTGAGCAGCCTGAGACTCCGGGCCGGTGGCGGGATTTCGTGCCTCCGGAAACTTTGGGGGCGTGAACCCGCACCAGCATCTGTCCGCGCTTTGGACCGAGGCGCGCCGCCAGCGGCATCAACCAGGGCAGGATGGTGATTCGGGTTGGGGACGCTTGCGGTCGGTTCGGCATTCGGCGAGTTTGTCGGAAACGTTGGCTGGATGGGATCGGCCGTCGGCGCCACTTGGTACACATCCCGCGATGTGGCCGTGATTTTAGGCAACTTTGGGCATTGTCATGCCATTGTAGTGATGGACAATCGGCAGGGTCGCCCGGTTGCCACGGAGGATACGCATGGACGATTTTGTGAGCGCAACGACGGTGTCTGGCATGACGAATGTCCGATGGCGCATTTTCCTGCTGATATTGGGAACTGTGGCCATCAACTACATCGATCGTGCCTCACTGTCGGTTGCGATGCCGGTGATCAGTCGCGAATTCAACATCTCCCCGGCGATTCAGGGCCTGCTGCTGAGTAGTTTCTTCTGGTCCTATTGTGCCATGCAAATCCCCGGCGGGCTGCTGGCGGATCGGTTCCTGCCCCGCTCGGTCATTGCGGGTGCGACGGTTGCGTGGGGTGGTTTCGCCGCGCTTGCCGCAGCCTCCACCGGATGGATCACCATGCTGCTGACGCGGGTTGGGCTTGGCCTGGCCGAGGGTCCGATCTATCCCGCCGGCGCCAAGCTGATCGGCATGTGGATGACCCCGACGGAGCGCGGCCGAGCGGCGGCGTTGCTGGATGGCGGGGCGCCGCTGGGAACCGCGCTGGGGTCGCTGATCATTGCCGGACTGATCGCCGCGCTGGGATCGTGGCGGCTGGCGTTTCTCGTGGCGGGCCTTGGAACGATGGCCTGCGGCGCGTTCGGGTGGTTCTATATCCGCAACCACCCTCACGAACATGAATCGGTGAACCATCAGGAGCGGATCCATATCCAGGACGGGCTGGATCGTTCCGCGGCCGGTTCGCGCAAGGCCGTTCCATTTACGCAGATTTTTCGGTCGCCGTCGATCTGGATGCTGTTCGTCGGCTGGTTCTGCTTCAACTCGTTGTGGTACGGCTTTCTGACATGGGTTCCGAGTTTTCTGGCGAAGACCCAGGGGCTGAATATCGCGGCGCTCGGTTGGGCGTCCTTCCTGGTGTTTTTTGCCGGCTTCGTGGGTGAACTGACAGGCGGCCAGTTGCTCGACCATTGGCTGCGCTCCGGCGCGGCGACCGAGAAAGTTTATCGCCGGCTGTTCGGCATTTCTGCCGGACTCGCAACGATCGCGGTGTTCCTGGTGGCCTATGTGCATGATGAGGCGGTGGTGATAACCCTGCTGGCAACCACGCTGTTCTTTCTGCGCTGGTGCGGCATGTACTGGACGCTGCCGGGCCTGCTGATCGGCGACGAGAAAGCTGGCTTCCTGGCTGGGGCAATGAATTTTGCCGGCAATATCTCCGGCATCGTCATTCCGGTGACGGTTGGGCTGATCGTCAGTATCACCGGGTCTTATTACCTGGCCTTGATGGTCTTCGCCACGGCGGGCGCAGGGCTGTTCCTGTGTTCGGTTGGCATGCGGTATCGTCGTGCGGTTTAACATGGAAGTGCGCAACGGATGAAACTGATCGACCTGAGCCGAGAGATCCACCACAAGATGGCGCGCCTGCCGAACCATCCGATGGTGATCATCGCGCCGTTCTCGACGCATGAGGAAAAGCGTGTCGCGGACGGCTATACATTTTCCTCGGCGGTGACGTCGCTGAACATGGGGGATCATTCCGGCACCCATGTCGATGCGCCGTTGCATTTCGATGAGAAGCCGGGTGCCAAGGGCATTGATGAGATGCCGCTGGAGAACTTTTTCACCGAAGCGGTCTGCCTGGATCTGTCGCACAAGGAACTGAAAAGCGACATCAGCATCGCCGATCTGGAGGAGGCGGAGCAGGGTGCCGGGATCGAGATCAAGGCGAAGGACACCGTGTTGCTGCATATGGATTTCTATCGGCGGACGCATGGTACGGACGCCTACATCACCGACTTTCCCGGTCTGACCAAGGCGTCGGCGACGTGGCTGGGAAAGAAGGGCATCACGATGTTCGGGGTCGAAGCCGTCAGCCCCGGTCGTCCCGGTCGCAACAACTTCGAGGTTCACCACGTTTGCCGCGATATGGGGTTCACCCACATGGAGGGGCTGATCAACCTCGATCAGCTTGTCGGCAAGGGGCGGTTCCGGTTCATCGGGTTTCCGCTGAAGATCAAGGGTGGCTCGGGCAGCCCAATCCGAGCGGTTGCCTGGTTGGATTAACTTTCGAAACAAAAAACGGACGTCCAGGTCATGACGAATGTCAGGTGGCGGATCATCGCCATGCTGCTGGTGGCAGCCACGATCAATTATATCGACCGCGTAAACCTATCCTACGCCGCGCCGACCCTGATGAAGGAGTTCGGTGTTGGCCCGGCGCAGATGGGGTTCGTCCTGTCGGCCTTCCTGTGGACGTACTTTTTGTTGCAAGTGCCGGTGGGCCTTGCGCTCGACAAGTTCGGTGTGCGTTTCGTCTATGGCGGTGCGGCCTTCTTGTGGGGGGCGGCGACGATGCTGACCGCCACCGCCACCGGGGTGGTCTCGCTTGCCGCGTGGCGCACGTTGCTTGGGGTCGGTGAAGCGCCCTTGGCCCCGGCCGGTACCAAGGTTATCGGGGTTTGGGCGGCCGACCATGAACGCGGGTTTGCCTCGGCGATGACCGTGGCGGGTGTACCGCTTGGGGTCTTCATCGGCTCTCCGTTCATTGGCTGGCTGCTGGCCGATTTCGGGTGGCAGACGGTCTTCATCGGCACCGGCGCGATCGCGGTACTCTGGTCGCTAGGCTGGATGGCCTATTACCGCCAGCCCGAGCAGCATCGTGGCGCCAACGATGCGGAGCGTTCGTATCTACGCAGCAACAGCAAGCGGGAATCGATGCCGACCCATGCGAGCTGGCGCTCGTTGCTCACCAACCGGAACATTCTGGGGCTGTCGCTCGGTCACGCGACGCTGCTGTTCAACCTGTATTTCTTGCTGACCTGGCTGCCGACCTACCTTATCGAGCAGCATCACCTGACGACGCTGCGCACGGGATTGTTCGGGTCAATCCCTTGGTTTTTCGGTCTGGTGGGTGCCCTGCTGGGTGGCAGACTTTCCGACATTCTGGTGCGCCGCGGCTGGCCGATCATGCGGGCGAGGAAGGCGTTCCTCGGCCTGGGCATGATCCTTGGCATGACGTCGTTGCTGTCGCTGTTCACGGTGACCGTCACCGCGACGGTTGCATGCCTGTCGGTCGCGGTCTTCGGTCTGTTGATCACCAACAGTGTCGTCTGGGCGGCGAACGCCGAGATCGCGCCGACGCAACAGGGAGCCCAGGTCAGCGCCATCCAGAATTGCGTCGGCAACGCGGCCGGTCTGCTTGCCCCGATCATGGTGGGCGTGTTGTTGCAACTCACCGGGTCGTGGATGGCCCCGATGGTGAGTGCCGCGGTGATCGCGTTGGCTGGCGCCGCGGTCTACACCCTGATGCTCTCCGACGACGCCATGCTGAAGCAGCCGACAGCGGCCATTCCGGATGTGAGGTCTGCGTCCCTGGCGCGGTGACCCGTCAAGACACCGGGACGGGGAGGCCGCCGCGCCTCCCCATTGCCAGCCTCAGGCGCTGGTTTTGTGCATGAATTCGGCGATTTCGTCGATCACGGGTATGATCTTGTCCGCGGCCTCAGATTCGAGATTGAAGACGACTCGTTCCACACCCAGATCGGCGTAGCGCTTCATCAGTTCCGGGTCACGCCGAGGGAACCAGACGGTGATGGCGATCTCGTCGGGTTTGCGTCCGGCTTCGGCCGCCATTTTTCGGAATTCCGGGATCAGGTCGCCGATTTCGCTATATCCGCCGCGCGCGGCCTGCGGGATCCAACCGTTTCCGTAACGGATCGCGCGACGGGCGGAGTAGGGGAAGGCGCCGCCGACGATGACCGGAGGATGCGGCTTCT
>JAQGHW010000722.1 GCA_028291505.1 Rhodopila sp.
GCGCGACCGCATCGGCGAAGTCCTTCTTGCCGACCCGTAGCACCTTGTCGTTGCCGCGCGGGATCACCCGTTCGTATTCCGGGAAGGTGCCGTCGATCAGTTTGCTGGTGAGCAGCATCTGGTCGGCGCGGAACTGGATGCGGGTGTCGGACAGCGCGACCTCAACGTTGCCGGTGACCTCATCCAGCAGTTTTCGCAGTTCGTTCACCGTCTTGCGCGGAATGATGACGCCGGGCCTCGAGGTCGCACCTTCCGGCAGCGGTTCCTCCACCCGAGCCAGACGGTGGCCGTCGGTGGCGACCGCGCGCAGCACCGGGGTGCCCTCGCTGTCGGCGTGATGCAGGTAGATGCCGTTCAGGTAGTAGCGGGTTTCCTCCGTGCTGATCGCGAACTTGGTGCGATCGATCAGCGCCCGCAGGGTATGCGCGGTCAGGCTGAACTTGTGCGGCAGGCTGCCGGCGGTCATCGAGGGGAAATCCTCGACCGGCAGCACCGTCAGCTTGGTGTCGTACCGGCCGGCCCGCAGCGAAAGCTGCGCATCACCGCCGGGATGGTCCAGCTCGACCTCCGCGCCATCGGGCAGCTTGCGGACGATTTCATACAATGTCGCAGCTGGGGCAGTGCAGGCGCCATTGCGCGACGATGCGGCCGGCACGTCCTCGACGATGGCAATCTCCATGTCGGTGGCGGTCAGCGTCAGCTTGCCGTCCCGCACGGCGATCATGACGTTCGCCAGGATGGGGATGGTGTTGCGCCGCTCCACCACACTCTGGACGTGGGCCAGCGCCTTGATCAAGGTGGCGCGGTCGGCCTTGAGCTTCATGGTCAGGTTCCTACTAGGTCCGGCCGCCGCTTCTGGCCCCCGCCCGGCGGGGAAGCAAGCGAGTCGCACCAATCACTGTAGCAATGCGGGAGATGGTCCGCCAAGGACCGTGATGTCGTCCTGCCGTGTTTCCTGCACGATGCAGCGTCACGAGCCGCTCGGCGGTCTGGCATGGCGCACCATCGCGGTTCGGCTGCGGCCGCGATTGAGAGACCTTCGGGTCGCGTGGGACGATCAACCGACGCGACGACGCTCCACAGCATCTCAATATCATTGGTATCATATAATAAATTGCATCTATCTGCATAATTCATCTAAATTTACACTTATGGCCAGTATCCATTACAGGAACTTCCTAGATCGTTGATGCGCCGGGCACGGCGACCAGCACGGAGGCGGCGTCGCTTCCTATGCAGTGTGGGTCCTATGCAGTGTGGGTGCCTGCAACAACCCTCACCGGGGCCCCAGCAACGGACCCAGCACGTCCTCGACCCCCGTAATCAGGATCTGCACCCCGATGCACAGCAGCAGGAACGCCGAGATCCGAGTGATCGTGCGCGTGCCGGTCGGCCCCATCATTCGGGTCAACCGATCGGCATAGCTGTAGGTGACCCAGATCACCCCAGCCATCGCCACCGCCGCCGCGGTCATGCCCAGGAAGAACCATCCCAGCCCATCGAACAGCTTCGGATGGCCCGCACCAAGCGCCACCGCCACCGCGATGGTGCCCGGACCGGTGGTGAACGGGATCGTCAGCGGGAACAGCGCGATGTCCTCGATACCTTCGGCGCTGGCAGCTTGCTCCTGCTTCCGCTCATCGTGCGTTTCCGGCGCGTTCAGCAGGCGCCAGCCGCTCAGCGCGACGACCAGCCCGCCCGCGACCCGCAACGCGGCCAGGGTGATGCCGAAAAACGCCAGCACATACGATCCGGCCCACAGCGCGCCCATCATCACGACCAACGAGTTCAACGCGACCAGCCGCGCCAGCCTCGCATGGGTTTCCGGTGGCCGGCTTGCGGTCACGCTGCGAAAGATGAAGCCGCCGCTGATCGGATTGACAATCGAGAACAAAGCCGGAAAACCGAGCAGAAAGGCATGCAGGGCTTCCAGCATGGCAGTGGATCAGGCCAGGACCGGACGTTTGTCAGCCCACGGTTGGATCGCCTCGAACGCAGCAGACGCCTGCAGCACGCCCAAATCGTCGAAGCGCTTGCCGACGATCTGCAAACCCACCGGCAGCCCGTCCGCGGTGAACCCGCACGGCACGCTGGCGGCAGGGTTCCAGGACATGTTGAACGGATAGGAGAATTCGGCCCAGCTCACCCAGTCCCAGTCGTGCCGCGGCCAATGGTCGGGCATCAGCTTCTCGGCCGGGAAGGCGGCGACGGACACGGCGGGCGTCAGCAGGAAGTCCCACCCCTCGAACCAGCGGCCAATGCTGGCGACGTACGCCATCTTGCGCTCCCGGGCGAGCTGGTAGTCGGCGACTGAGACGTCCGTGGCCGCCGTGATGCAGGCGACCAGCCCGGGGTCCATCCGCGACTCCCATTTCTCCAGTTGCGGCTTCAACCGGGTCAGGTGCGCGGACCAGAAGAAGCGGATCAGTTCGGGACCCGGCGCGGCCCAGGGCGTGGCGACCTCCTCGACGATCGCGCCGAGCTCGGTGAACCGCGCGACCGCCGCTTTGACCAGCGCGGCGACATCGGGATCGACGCGGGCGTGGCCCAGATCGGGGCTGTAGGCGATGCGCTTGCCTTTCACCCCCTCATGCAGCCTTGCCTGATAGGCCGCGGGGCCGGCCTCCAGCGTCGTGTAGTCGAGCGGATGGGGACCGGCCATCACCTCCAGGAGCAGCGCGCCGTCGGCAACCGTTCGGGTCAGCGGCCCGTTGTGGGAGGTCATGTCGCCGGTGCTGACAGGATAGTTCGGCACCCGCCCGAAGCTGGGCTTCAGCCCGAACACGCCGCAGAAATGTGCCGGCATCCGGATCGAGCCGGCGCCGTCACTGCCCTGGTGCAGCGGGCCGAACCCGGCGGCAGACGCCGCACCTGCTCCCGCCGACGAAGCGCCCGCGTTGTAGCCGGACTTCCAAGGGTTGTGGGTGATGCCGGTCAGTGGCGACTGGGACACGCCCTTCCAGCCGAACTCCGATGTCGTGGTCTTGCCGAGGATGATGGCGCCCTGGTCCTTCAGCCGCGGAACGATCGGCGCGTCCTCGGTTGGCTGATTGCCTTCATACATCAGACTGCCCTGCTGCGTGGGCATGTCCTTGGTGATCGCGAGGTCCTTGATGCTGACTGGGACGCCATGCAGCCGGCCGATCCGGTCGCCGGACATCAGTTTCGCTTCGGCGGCGCGGGCGGCATCCATGGCCTGGTCGGCGCCCAGGTAGACAAAGGCGTTCACCTTGGGATCAAGCGCCTCGATGCGCTCCAGCAGGGCCCGCATGTATTCGACGGGCGAGATTTGCTTGGTACGGATCAGTTCCGCGAGTTGGATGGCTGGCAGGAAACCAAGTTCTTCAGAATTCATCAATGCCTCTTGCTCTGCTCTAGGTAGGTTTAGTGGCGTCGTCCCGATTGTCGTTGCCAGTCAATATCGGCCCGGCACGCCGGGCGACCGCCACCGTTCAATACGTCGCTCGGCCGCCGGAGATATCGAACACCGCGCCGGTGGAAAAACTGCATTCCTCGCTCGCCAGCCACAGGATCAACGAGGCGACCTCATCGATCGCACCGAACCGTCCGATCGGGATCTTCGACAGCATCCAGTCGATCTGCTGCTGCGCCATCTGCTCGAACAGCGGAGTCTTCACCGCCGCGGGCGTAACGCAGTTGACCCGAATCTCTGTGGCAGCCAGTTCCTTGCCCAGGGACTTCGTCAACCCGATCACCCCGGCCTTCGACGCCGAGTAGGCAGACGCGTTCGGGTTGCCCTCCTTGCCGGCGATCGATGCGATGTTGACGATCCGGCCGTAGCCGTTGGTCTGCATGAACGGCACGATCGCGTGGCAGCAATAGAAGACGCCCTTCAGGTTGATGTCGATCACCCGGTCCCAGGCCGCCACGGGATATTCCCAGGTCGGATGGTTCGGTCCGGTGACGCCCGCCGATGTCACCAGGATATCGATCTTGCCCAGCGCCGCCGCCGTGGCTTCCGCCGCCCGATGAACGGCAATCGGGTCGGTAACATCCAGCACCACGGTATGAGCCGCGCCCGATCGCGCCAAGCCAGCCTCATCCACGTCCCAAAGACTGAGCGAGGCACCCTCGGCGGTCAGGCGGCGGGCGATCCCGGCGCCGATGCCGGAGACGCCGCCGGTGACGATAGCGGTGCGTCCTGCGAAGCGTTGCGCCATGGGAGACTCCTGGTGGGCCAGCGTTGGGTTCAGCAGCACAGTGAAAGCCGGAACAACGGCTGGGACAAGACGGCTGTCCGATGGGTGCGGCGTTTGACAGCGTCAGGCGACAAGCAAGCCGCCCGGGTCGCGAGCTCTCCTACATCGCGATCGAAAACCCGCCATCCACCGGAATCGCCGTCCCGGTAATGAAATCCGACGCCGGACTGGCCAGGAACGCAGCCACGCCCGCCATATCGTCCGCCGTGCCCCACCGGCCATGCGGGGTGCGCTTCTCCACGCTGTCGTGCAGCCCCTGCACCTGCTGCCTGGCACGCTTTGTCAGGTCGGTATCGATCCAACCCGGCAGCACCGCGTTCACCTGGATATTGTCCTTCGCCCAGGCCGTCGCCATCGCGCGCGTCATCTGCACGATGCCGCCCTTGCTGGACGCGTACGCCGTCGCATAGGGCGCGCCGAACAGCGACATCATCGACCCGATATTGATCATCTTGCCGCCACCTGCCTTCACCATCTCCGGATACGCCGCCTGTGAACAGAAAAACGCGCTCGTCAGGTTGGTATCCAGGACGTGGTGCCACTCATCCTCCGACAGATCCTGCGGCATCTTGCGAACCGAGGTGCCGGCGTTGTTCACCAGGATATCGACCCGGCCGTGCACCCGCGCTGCGCTGGCGATCAGCGCCAGACAGTCGGCTTTCTTCGTCACGTCGGCGACAATGAAGCTGGCGTCGGCCCCCATGTCGTGAAGTGCCTGCAGTGCGGTCGCCGCTTTTTGCTCATCCCGGCCGGCGATCACGATACTCGCCCCGCAGGACGCGATGCCCCGCGCCATGCCAAGACCGATACCGCCGTTGCCACCAGTAATGACAGCGACTTTGCCTTTCAGATCAAACATGTTCATCGGGATCGTCACCTTTTTCGATACTGGACCTTCGTCGCAGCATGATCGGTCGCACCATGCTGTGCAAGGCAGGTGGGCCCATCCTCGTCGGCGAGTTTTTTGGCCGGAAGCCAAACACGTTCACCAGATATTAACGAATTTCGGATCGATTGGTCCTCCGATTGAAAACGGCCGCGGCCAATGGCCTCGCAAGGAGCGTCACGATGGTATGCAGATTGTCTGTCCGCCTGCTGGCCGCTTGTCTGATCCTGTCGGCCGGTGCGCAGATGCACCGGGCGAGCGCGGCCGAGTTCGTGTTGCGTTTCGCCACGATCAACCTGGAAGACAGTGCCGCCTATCAGCAGGTATTCAAGCCTTTCGCCGATGCGGTTGCCCGGGATTCCAACGGCCGGGTGGAGGTCGGGGTGAAACCCTTGGGCGGCTATGGCAAGCCGGCCGAACTGTTCAACATGGTTGAACGTGGCGATGTCGAGATCGTCTCCACTGTCCAGGGCTACAATCCGGGGCGGTTTCCGCAATCCTCGGTCATGGAATTGCCGTTGATGTTCGACAGTGCGGTCAGCGGCACGGCGGCGATCCAGGCGCTGCTCAAGGAAGGCCGCCTCGACAAGGATTATGCCTCGGTCAAGCCGCTGGGCATGGTGATGCTGGCGCCGTACGGCATCTTCACCACCGGGCGGAACTTCGAACAGGTGAAGGACCTGCGCGGCCTGCGCGTCCGCACGCCCAGCCCCACCGTCGGTCTCGCCCTCGCTCGGCTTGGAATGATTCCGATCGGGGTCCCGGTCAACATGATCGGCGATGCCATCGAGAATGGCATCGTTGACGCGATCACGTTCGGCTGGGATTCAGTGGCGCACCAACCTGGCGCCAAAGGCAAGCTGCTGACCGATCAGGTCAGCGTGCTGATCGACGCGAACTTCGCCGCCCCGGCCATGATGGTCGTGATGAACAAGGCGGCATGGACAGCACTGCCGCCCGATCTGCAAGCGGTGATCGAGAAAGACAGCGCCGGCATGTCGGAGCAGAACGCGAAATTGCGCGATGCGAGCGACGCCGTCACCCGCGAAATCCTGAAAGCCGATCCACGCTTCACCTACGTCGCGTTGACCGCCGCGCAGCACGCCGATATCGAGCGACTTGTCCAGCCGGTGGTGGCGAACTGGAAGCAGAGCATGACGCAGGCCGGATTGGACGGCGAAGCGCTGTTCAGCCGGGCGCAGCAGCTTGTGCACCAAAGCAGCCTGGCGGCGCGCTGATCATGACAACGCAACCTGTCGGCCGGTCGAGCATCAAGACCCGGTTGTTCCTCGCGTTCGGCACCATCGCGGGAACCACGGTCGTGGCGAGCGCGGCGGCCTGCCTGATGTTGTCGCAGATCGGCGGCCTGCTGGTTGGGGTTGCGCAGGGGAACATTCCCGCGGTGATCGCCAGCATGGACCTCGCCGCGCAGGCCCAGGCCCTGGCCGCCGCCGCCCCGGGGCTCCTGCGCGCGGAAACCTCGGCCGCGCGTGCCAAGCAACAGGATGCCGTGCGTGTCCTGCAGGAAGGCGTGGCCCGCCGGCTTGAAGGACTGGCGGCGATGGAAGGCGGGGCGCGGACCACCGCCGAACTGGGCCGCGTGAACACCGTGATGGGTGAAAAGCTGCAGGCGCTGGATGCCGCCGTCGCGACCCGGCTTGAACTCGCCGCACAGCGCCAGGCCACCGTCGCCCCGAGCGAGGCGGCGCAGCAGCAGGTGCTGGATTTACTGGTGCCTGCGCTCGACAAGGTAGAATCCGATATCACCATGATATCGATGACGATCAGCACCGACGCCGCGGCCTCGACCATGACGTTGCTGAAGCTGGTGTCGCTCCAGGCACCGCTGGCCCAGGGGCTGTCGGATCTCAGAGGCCGCGCCAACCTGGCCGCTACCCTGCTCGTTCGCGCCAACACCGCGCCCACCGCCGAGGCCGTGGACGACTTGCGCAAACAGTTCACGATGGTGATCGACGAAACCGAGGAAAAACTCGACATCGTCGAAAGCCTGCATTCGACCACTGGGCTCCGTTCGGCGGTTGAGGCATTGCTGGGATATGGCAAAGGCCAGGACAGCGTGTTTACCCGCCGGCGCGCGGAGCTGGACGCGGTGATCGCCACGCAGCGGCTGCTGGATGAAACGCGCACCGCCGCCGCCAACTTCACCACCGAAGTTTCGCATCAGGTCGATGCGGTGCGGCGGGAGGCGACAGCAGCCACCGACCGGTCCAACGCCGCTATCCAGTTCGACAGTTTGACGATGGTGGTGATCGCAGCACTCAGTATCGCCGGTGCGGCATTGATTGGCTGGCGTTACATCGGGCGCAACCTGATCGCACGGATTGCGCTGGTCGATCAGGGCATGGCCCGGTTGGCCGGCGGCGACCTGGACACCGCCGTGACCCAGTCGGCCGCCAACGACGAAATCGGCCAGATGGCGCGCTCCCTTTCGGTGTTTCGCGATGGCATGATCCGCGCGCGCGACCTGGCAACGGAAAAGACCGCCGCGCAGACGGTACGGGTGGAACGTGCGGTTCGGCTGGATGGGATGGTGCGCGCCTTCGAAAGCGAAGTCGGCCAACTGGTCAATGAGGTTGCCGCGGCCACGACAACGATGGGCGCCACGGCAAGGGGAATGTCGGAGACGGTGGCACAGGCCAGTAGTCGCACCACGGCGGTCGCGGCCGCCGCGGAACAAGCCAGCGCAGGCGTGCAGACCGTCGCGGCCGCAGCCGACGAACTGACCGCCTCGATCCGCGAAATCACCCGCCAGGTCACCGAATCCGCTCGGATGACCGGACGCGCGGCAGAGGATGTCCGGCGCACCGACGAAATCGTCCGAGCGCTAGCGGACGGTGCCCGAAAGATCGGCGACGTGGTCGACCTGATCGCGGTGATCGCCGGCCAGACCAATCTGCTCGCGCTGAACGCGACGATCGAAGCGGCGCGGGCGGGCGAAAGCGGCAAAGGGTTTGCCGTGGTGGCAAGCGAGGTCAAGAGTCTCGCCAACCAGACCGCACGCGCGACCGAGGACATCCGCGCTCAGGTCGCCCAGATCCAGGGCGCAACCAATGAGGCGGTGGACGCGATCCGCGGCATCGTCGACACCATCCAGGAGGTCAGCGACATCGCCACCAGCATCGCTGCGGCAGTCGAGCAACAGAGTGCCGCCACCGGAGAGATCGCCCGCAACGCCCAGCAGACCGCCCAGAGCACGCAGGCCGTAACGACAAACATCGCCGATGTCAGCAATGCCGCGAGCCAGATCGGGTCGGCATCCGGCGACGTGCTGGGTGCCGTAACCGGCCTGTCCCGCCAGACCGAGCAGCTGTCGCGCGCGGTCAATTCGTTCGTAACCGATGTCAGGGCCGCCTGATCCCAAAGACAAGCCCAGAAGCACCCACCCCGGTCACGGCCCGGCGAAGTCCGGGCTATCGCCGCACGCGCTTGAATAGATAAGCCCGGACGTCGCTGGTCGCGACAGGCCGCCGCTCTCAGTCGCAACGGCGCGCTATGGGACCACTCGGGTCTCCGCCAGATGGTCGAACCGCCGCCGAAATGTGCCCAGGCCCATCGTCTGCGAGCGCAATTCGATAATCAGGTCGTGCATCTCGGCCTCCGGCAACAATGCCTCGACGTCATCCCAGCCGGTCCAACCGGGTCGTTCGGCGAAACCCAGGATCTGGCCACGCCGCCCGGTCAGCAAGCGCTGTGCCCGCGCGGTGTAGTCGTTCGGCACGCTGATCGTCACGTGATCGACCGGTTCCAGCAAGACCGGGTCGGCTTTCGCCAGGCCCTCCTTCATCGCGATCTGTGTCGCCGTCTTGAACGCCATATCAGAACTGTCCACCGCGTGGAAACCGCCGTCGACCAGCGTCACCGAAACATCCACCACCGGGTAGCCGAACGGGCCCTTGCTTGTGGCTTCCTCCGCAGCCTCGCCCACGGCGGGAATGAAGTTGCGCGGCACCGCGCCGCCAACGATCTTGTCGATGAACTGAAAACCCTCGCCGCGCGCCCTCGGGGCGATATCGATCTTTACGTCGGCGAACTGGCCGTGCCCGCCGGTCTGGCGCTTCAGGCGGCCATGCTCGTGCACCGGCCGGCGGATGGTTTCCTTGTATGCGATCGCCGGCTTGTGGGTCGCCAGCTTCAGGCCGTAGTCGCGGGCCAGATGATCGACGGTGTTTTGCAGGTGCATCTCGCCTTGGCCGTGCAGCACCGTTTCCCCGTCCTGGGTAATGAACAACGAGGCGTCTTCTTCCGCCAGCTTGTGCAGCGCCCCCGACAGCTTCACGTCGTCCTTCCGGTCCGTGGTGGCGACTGCCATCGCATAAACCGGAGGCGTCGGCCGCGGAAAAGGCAACGGTTCGGGTTGCCCGCCCGGCGACAGGGTGGCGCCGGTCGGCACGCCATCCAGGCGGCCGAACGCGATGATGTCGCCTTGCCTTGCTTCCGGGACTTTCGTCAGCTCTCCGTTCAAGTAACGATAGATGCCGCCGAGACGGGTCCCGCCAAGTTGCGCACCATCCTGAATCGTTCCGCTCCAAATCCGAGCAAAGGACAGTTTGCCGGTGTGGCCGGCATAGACGGTCTTGAATACTTGCGCGCGTGGCGCTCCACCCGGAACGATCTCCCGCCGCTGTGCGGTTTCGGCCGGATCAGGGGTATCGTGGCGCAACGCCTTCCACAGCCGGCGCACCCCGCTGGCGTGTTCGGCAGCCCCGACAAGCACCTCGATGACCGCGCCATCGCACAGGTCCTTGCGCATGTCGCGATAAAGTTCCTCGGGCGTGGGCTTGATGTCGTCCAGCACCTTTTCCAGCAGCGCATCGTCGCGATCGGCCAACGTTTCCACCAGGCGGCCCAGCGCGGCCTCCTCATCGGCGAGCATGGCGGCCGGAATCTGCATCAACTCCGAGGCCTGGCCGCGGCGGTAACGGTAGGCTCGCTCGCTCATCAGGTCGACGTAGCCGCTGACGGCCTGGCCGTCGAAGATCGGCATCTGCCGCAACACCAGCGGGCTGGCGGCGTACTCCTGCAAGCTGGCCAGCGTGTCGGCGACGCCGTCGTCCAGGGTGTCGATCTTGTTGATAAACAGGATGTGAGGAACACCTTCCTCCCTGAGCGTCTTCAGCAACGGCCCGACCGTCGACACCTTGGCCGGTGTGGGCTCGCAGACCACGACGGCGATATCGACCATCGCCAGCGCGCAGCAGGTCTGGTGAGCGAACTCGATGGACCCGGGGCAGTCCAGGATGGACCACTGATCACCGAGGTAACTGCAATGTCCGAGGCGGATCTCGGTGGTCATCGGGCGGTTGCGCGGATCGGCCGGGCGCTTGACGGGCGCGCCCGCCGCATCGAGCAGGGCCTCGAAAAGCGTGGATTTTCCGCTGCTGTAGGGGCCCACCAGAGCCACCGAGCGTGGACTTCTGCCGTTTTTTGTTCCTGACATGGCCGTGCCTCCTTCGTTTTTTATTGAAGGCACTTCCGAGATACCGGCCCGTGCGAAGCGGGCACTCGGTGCGCCCTCGCCGAACCATGCTAGCGTAAAACCGGCAAGAGACGAGTCCCATCATCGAGGTCGGCGAGATTGCCGCGTCGCCGTGCTCCTCGCAAAGACAGACGGAGTATAACAGGCGGCCGCGACAGAAGGGAGTGCTCGGTCGCTAGGCGTGGAACC
>JAQGHW010000723.1 GCA_028291505.1 Rhodopila sp.
ACCATCGCGCCGATCTTCGCCGGCGGGCTGGCTATGCTGGTAGCCGTGAGTACCCCCGACTACGCTGCATTGGCGGCGTTGCTGTCGGTCATGGTCGGGATCGTGCTGATCGGTTCGGCTTTGCTGCGCGCCGGCTGGGTCGCCGATTTGCTGTCCATCCCCGTCACCGCCGGTTTCATGGTTGGAATTGCGGTCCACATCATCGTCAGCCAGTTGCCGTCCGTGCTGGGCGTGCCCGATACCCAGGGGATGCTGGCGGCGCGGGTCGTTCAGATCCTGCACCGGCTGCGGGACGCCAACCCATATGCCCTGGGGATCGGCCTGTTCGTGCTGGTGGTCACCCAGGCAATCGAGCGCGTGGCAAGGCGTCTGCCCGGCGCATTGCTGGCGTTAATGGCCGTGGCGGTCGCGACGGCCGGGCTACACCTGGAGCGGCACGGCGTGGACGTCCTGGGTGCCCTGCCGGCGACACTGCCGAGGATCGCGCTGCGGATGACGAAGCTCCGTGATATCCTGCTGATATCACCACTGGCGCTAATCGTGGCGCTGGTCTGCATGATGCAGACAGCTGCGGTGCTCCGGGCCTACCCGTCGCATCCCGATGGCCCGCGTCATGTGGCGCGCGACTTTGGCGGCATCGGCGCGGGCTGCATCCTGGCCGGGCTGATCGGCGGCTTCGCGGTCAATGCCAGCCCGCCGCGCACGGCTGCGGTGGTCTCGGCGGGCGGCGGGTCCCAGGCGGTGTCGCTGGTTGCGGTGATACTTGCCGCGGCCCTGTTATTCGGCGGCAGCGGGTTGCTTGCCTTCGTGCCGCACGCCACCCTGGGCGGCATTCTGATCGCGGTCGCGCTGCGCATTTTCCGGCTGAACGAGATCGTCAATATCGCTCGCCACGGCGGGTCGGAGATCTGGCTGGTGGCGGCCAGCATCCTGTTGGTGGTCGGGTTGCCGATCGAAACCGGCATGCTGGCCAGCATCGTCTTGTCGTTGCTGCACAGTTTCTACACCGTGGCGCGTCCGCTCTGCCTAGAGCTCGCCCGTGCACCCGGTACCACCGTCTGGTGGCCGCCCCAAGGCGAGGCCGGCGAACACGAGCCCGGCGTCCTCGTGTTCGCCCCTGCCGCGCCGCTGAACTTCACCAACGCGGCGTATATCCGCAGCCGGCTCGTGAGCGCGGTCGAGCAGGCGCGGACGCCGGTGCGGCTGGTGGTGATCGAGGCTAGCGGCGTGACCGACATCGACTACACTGGGGCGACCGTTCTGCGGCAGGTGGTGGAGACGCTGCGGGCGAAGGGGATACAGGTCGGTTTGGCGCGCCTGTCAGCCGAACGAGCACGCGAACACGCTGCTCGGACAGGGTTGCTGGAAGCGTTCGGGGCGGAGCGGGTGTTTCGCTCGGTGGAGGATGCCGTGCGGTCGTTCAAGGCGTCTCACAGTTGACCTGAGGCGCCGGATCGCACGCCCAGGCCAGGGCGCCCTCTTCACAGTCAGCTTAGTGTTAAAGATATTTCACCGTGACGACATCAAATTACTCCGTGCTCATACCCATCTTTTCTTGAAGATATTGGAGAATCTTATGAGTAAAGTTGATTCCTCCGCGCCGTCAAATGCTGACTTTGAGCGGTTTGTCTATGCGGATGTTGCGGTAGAGCCGAACGGCATGGAACTGAGTGTTCTGTCCGCGCTGTCACGCCGCGGCCTCGATCCGTGGCAAGAAGCTCAGAGACTAGCGCAGCTCCCCCAGCTTGCTGCAGCCGACGGCCTGGCTCAGATCTTACGCGCAGTCCCTGCCGTTCAGTCAATGCGCCTAGACGTGAAAGTGATTTCCGAGCGCCTCGTGGCGTTGCTTCCTGGCCGGCGCGTCGTCGCCGCAGGACAGGTCTCGTCAAGGCTGAGCGCAACACCAGTGAAGCTGCCTCGCGGGCTTAGATTGGCTATGATGGCAGCGATCTTTGGCGGCATGCTGGTGCCACTCTTGATACCAAAGCAAGCTGAAACGATCGCGCCCGCGTCCTGGATTGTGGACGTTCCCCAAACGCCTCTGAAGCCCCATGCGATCCTCGGACAACCGGCCACTTCAGCCCTACCCGATCATCCTGAGGCGCCGGTTACACCTACATCGCCATCTTCAGCTCCTTAGCCACGCGACGGGTTTTGTCAGGGCTTGCGCCAATAAGTATAGCCTGTCATGGGCTGGGAGACGTTTCGTCAGACACCCATTACCCCATCAATCTGGAATTCCACGCCTCGCTGCTGGCGTTCACCGGAAACGATCGGCTAGCCGCCGAATACAGTGGCTTCGTTCTTGGACTCCATCTGTTTCGCCGGCGAGCCTTGGTATCGCCGAGCCGTATGGAGGCTTCCAATGCCGAGCATGCGGGAATAATCGACGTGCTCGCCGCCCACCACGCTGATCTGGCCCGCTCACTCATGGAAGCGCACGTTCTGGACGTGCGGGACCGCGTGGTGCCCAAACCCGCATGGTGGCGATTGCCGGCTCGGCTGAGCCCCCTCCTCATTCGATACCGGGTCTCCTCATTCGTCCAAGTCTCGTGGCCCCCCGACTAAATGTGCCGCCAGAGTGGGCGTGTCAGAACCAGGCACAGGAGGCCAACCGATGCCGACGCCGTGGTGGCCCATTGCGCTCCGATCGCGTCTGCGAGCAGCCCGAGTGCGACAAACCCAATCGGTCCGACACCGATGCACACTGACAGCACGCCAAGAATGCGCGAGCGCATCTCCGGCGGCGCAGCGAGATAGACCAGCGTCGCTTGCATGGTGCTGAAGCCTGCGCCCCCGAGCCCGGTCAGCAACAAGGCGCTGCCGGCTATCCAAGCGGACGGCACGAGAGCGAACACGATCACCATCACCATGTAGCTGGCAACACCACCCAGATAGGCCCGAGCATACCAGGCGGGCCGTAGGAAAATCGTCAGCAGCAGTGCGCCGCAGAACGCACCAATGCCGTCCATGCTGGCCAGGATGCCGATCCGTTCTGGGTCGAGCCCAAGCTGGTTCTGGCCGATGATCGGGATCATGCTCGTGAACGGCCAGCCAAACAGGTTATAGATCATCGTAACGACCAGCGTACCGATCATTCGGCGATCACCGCGCACCAGCCGGAGCCCCTCGGCGATGCGCGCCAGGACGGGCGCTAATCCAATCACGGCCGTGTTGCGATAGCGCACACAGAAAGCGGCGTACAACGCGAAGGCGTACAGCGTCACACTGAGCGTGAAAACGCCGCCAATGCCGACGCTGGCCAGCAGCAGGCCGCCGACGGCTGGCCCCACCATGCGACTGGCGTTGTTGGCTCCTACATCGAGCGACATGGCGGTGCTCATCTGGCTGCCGCCGACGACCTCGCCGATCATCACCCGCCGCACCGGATTGTCGGTTGCCCAGCCGACGCCATTGAGGAAGCTGGCTACCGCGAGATGCCATATCAAGAGATGGCCGCTATATGCCAGCAGGGCCAGCGAAGTCGACGTTGTAAGCATCAGCATGACGACCGCGGTAAGGGTAATGCGCCGCTCGATCTTCTCAGCCCAGGCGCCGATGAAGGCGCCGAACAGCCCCATCGGCAGCAGTCTCAGCATGGTCATCATCGCAACGAGAAAGGCGGATCGGCTGTGCTGGTAAACGAAAATGCCCACCGCAACGGTCTCCAACCAACGTACGGTGAAGACAACGAGGCCGACGGACCATAGCCGCCAGAAATCAGGACATCCGGCCAGCAACAGTCGCTGCAGCGGTCGTTCCCGCGCGGGCGACGCGGCAGCGGCGCTCACCGGCGCAATCGGGCCGGCAGGCACCTTCAGGCGATTTTTCATTGACGTCTCCTCTGCGGGAGACTGGACCATAGGTGCCCCGCGCCGCACCAGATGCGAGCGACACTGTAGCGCGGCGCTCAATTGTCCCAAGCGGCAATCAGCGCGTCCAGCACGGCTCGGGCGAACAGGGGCGGGTTCCGCCGGACAGGTTCCCCCCTGGGGTCAGAGCGAATGCCCCCTTGGTCAAGGCGTAAGTCAGACGAGCGCCAATGTCTCGAACCCGGTAATGCCCATCGACACCACCCGCGCCGGCAGCGCGACGGGCGTGGAGGTGACAATCGCGCCGGTCAGCACGATCTCGCCCGCGCGCAGCGAAAGCCCGTTACGCGCCAGCGCTTTGGCCAGCCAAGCCATCGGAGCGAGTCGAACGCGCTCAGCACATCCCGCGCCGATCCGGTCCTGTGCTCTCCGTCGATGTCGATGAAACCTGCGGCAGCGGCCAGATCCGGCATCCGCCAAGCCGTATTTTCTGGCCCTAGGACGAACCCGGCCTGAAAAAAGTCATCCGCGATCAGGCTTGACACCCCAACCGCCGTCGGATCGCCATATCGGTTATTGATGATCTCGCACGCGATATGGCACGCCCCGATCGCGTCCGAGATCGACGCGGCCGACAAGTCGGGACCAGCACCATCCAGGTCCCGCCGCAGCACCACGGCGATCTCGCATTCCAGGGAAGGGCACGTCAGCGGCCGGCTGAGCGCGTCGGCCAGTGACGGCGAACGCCCGCTCGCAAACAATCCCGCTTAGACCGGTTCCTGCAGCCCGCACCCGCGCTGCCCAGAGGCTGATGTCGAACCCGCCTTCCATCCCACCCGGGCATCGCCTGCGGCGACAAGCCGCGCGTGGACCGCGGCCTGCAGAAGGTAGCCAGCCTCGATCGTCGTGGGTCGAATCCGCTCCTCGATACCAGGCCATTCTGGCCGCTGGCCGCGCGCCTGGACGAAAGCTTGGACACTTTCCTGGTGCATGGATTTCCCCTGTATGACGACATTCATTTGGTATGATTATAGCCCGTGCACTGGCGCTGCCAGCGGTCCATGCAACAATCCCAGGGGCGGCAGAGGCCTGTGCTCCACGTCTCCCGCACTGCCAAATGACGCGGCGGAGGGTTGCCTTGCGATCGAGGTGGCGGTCATGGTAGATGTTTTCATATTTTCTACCA
>JAQGHW010000783.1 GCA_028291505.1 Rhodopila sp.
TTCAACGGTGGTGTTGGTCGATGGAATCAGAACACCGAAATGCCGCCGTTCGATCTGGATCATCCTGGCTGAACCCTCTTGCTATGATACCCCCCGCACAGCTCGCATCTCGGAACGGGGAACTCAAGTCTCACGCCCCGGCGTCGCCATCGCCCGCGGGCGGATCAATCTTGGGATTGGTGCGCCTCACGACTCGCTATCCGGCCGCCAGAATCGGGCTGACCTGATCCGGGAGGACGCCACTGTGAGCCAAGCCGCCGAGTGCGAAGGGCATCCAATGAAGCGTAAAGGGGCTGACTGAACCGGCGACGGAAGATCGACAGCGGCCGCCGGTGGTTCACGACTCGGATGTCATGCGGTTTAGTTCAAGGATGAACGCCATCCACCCCCTGCAATCCCAGCCCAGTGTGTTGCAGCGCACCGCTCGGCTTTCTCCTGCCCATCAGCTTGTCCTCCGTCTGCACTGCCTGACGTTTCCGCCAATGGCCCGGAACGAGTTCGTGGAGTGCCTGAAAGCCGCCGCTCAGCGCCAGCCCGATGGCGGGGCCTGGACCCAGGTTGCACTAGCCGCCAGACTGGACGACTTGGTCAAAGAGGGCCTGCTGTCAGCCAGTCTGGACTGCTCGCCGACACTGCGGCACGAAGTGGCCGTCGACGCCATGGCGTCCGAGGACGCACGCAAACTGGCGACGGCGATCATGCGCGCCTTCCCGGCCAAGCGCCCGACCCCGTACTACGTCTCAGGCCAGATCCTTGACGTCGCCAACCTGCGGCGGCTGATGCACCTCGCGGTATACGCGAATGACGAGACGCTGTTCGCCGATGCCGCCGGACTCTACAACAGGCAAAGCGGGGTCCAGCACGCCGACAATGTCCTGGCATCGGCCTTCTACGACCGGCCGCTTACACCCGACTGGCTGGCTCTCCGCCCGCCGAGCCTGCAGCTGCCCATCCTGCTGGGCAAGATGGAGGCGTTTCTGACGCTCGGCGCGACGAGCCACGATCTGCCGGCTCTGATCGACTACGCCCGCGCCCAGCAGACCCGGCCCGACTTCGCTGTTCTCACCACCATGCTCCTGCGATTCGAGCTCCTCGGTTGCCGGCTCGACGCCGTCCGCGACGGATGGAGCGTCTACGCCGATGCCGCCGCCGACCTGCGCCAGTCGTTGGAAGGCGCGGTTGCCTTTCTTGAGGGGCAGAACGACGTCGCCCTCAGGCTGTTCCGTAACGCGCTCAAACTATATCGCAGGCGCAAGGGCCGTCGGAAGCTGTTCCTTCCCGCGGAAAACGGCATCCTCTTCTTGATGGCGCTGCTGCGCGCCAACGATCCTGCCCTGCACGTCGAGATGCAAAGCGGGCTCGACGCGGCGATGGCCGCGTCGGACGAGGCCGCCGGCGACGGCGGGCTGCACGCGATGCAGGCGATGCTCTGGCTGGTCCAGGGCATCGAAGCCAAGGCGCGCGACCTGGTCACGGTGGTGCGCAAGACCATGCCAACCGCCCCGCTGTCGGCTGCCTGCGTCGCCCTGGCCGAGTTCGCCCTCGATCCCGCCCTGTCCCGCGCGAACGCAAGCGACCTCGGAGTGCGCTTCGAGGCCACCCGTCCGCTTGTCCCCCTGATTGCGCGCATCCACGGCGAAATCCTGGCTTCCGCAGCCTCGCGCCCGGCCACCTGGCAGGCTTGGCTCAGCGAAACCCAACCGGCCCCCGCGATCGCCTTCACCCAACTGATCCACACCCTGCCGCCCTGGGAACGTGCGCTGGAAAGCCTCGACGCCTTCCTCGGCTGCCATTCGTCGAAGTCCGAAACCGGCAAGGCGCCGCGGAGGGCCAAACGCCTGGTCTGGTTCCTAGATCCAGATGTGAAGGAGGTGTCGGTCGCGGAGCAGTCAGCGAAAGGTGCGGACGGCTGGACCGATGGCCGAGCGGTGGCAATGAAGCGGCTGCATGAGCAGGACCCGCGGCTCGACTACCTCACGCCGCAGGACCGTGCAGCGTTGCGGGCCGTGCGCAAGGAAACCGGGGGATGGTACGGAGAGGAAGCTTACTATTTCGACCATGACCGCGCGATTGCCGCGCTGGTCGGGCATCCCGCGGTGTTCGATGCCCGCCACCGCTTGCGGCCGCTTGAACTGGTATCCTACCCGGTGGAACTGTTAGTCACGGAGCAGCGCAACGGCTACCGCATCGCGCTGACCCACTCGGCCGAGGCGCCGGCGGTCTTTCTTGAACCCGAAACCTCCACCCGCTACCGCGTGGTCGACTTCCCCCGCACGCTGCTCCCGGTGCAGGAAATCTTGGGCGCCAAGGGCCTGACGGTGCCCGCCGCCGCCCGCGACCGCGTCGTCGCGATGGTTCGCCGCAACAGCCCCATGCTGCCGATCCGCGCCGAAATCCCCGAGATCGAGCAGGCCGGTATCGAGGCGCAAGCGACCCCCGTCGTCCAGCTTGCTCCATACGAAGGCGGCTTGAAGCTCAACCTTCTGGTCCGCCCATTCGGCGCCGAGGGACCCGCCTACGTTGCCGGCCTCGGCGGCCGGTCTGTGCTCGCCACCATCGCCGGGCAGCAGGTTCGCGCCATTCGCGATTTGTCCCGCGAGGGTGCCGAACGGACAGCCCTGATCGAGGCTTGTCCGACCCTGCGCGACCGCTGCGGCACCGATGCGCACGAACTGGTCGTCGACGACCTGGAAGGCTGCCTGGAACTCCTTCTCGAACTGCGTGCGTACACTGGACCCGTAAGCATCGAATGGCCCGAAGGCCGCACCATGCGCGTCAGCCCAGTCGAGCCCGGCAAGCTGAAACTGAAAGTCGGCCAGGACCGCGACTGGTTCAGTGTCGATGGCACCATCACCCTGGAGGATGACCAGGTGCTGGAGATGCGCTTCCTGCTCGAGCGCCTCGACAAGGCCCAGGGTCGCTTCATCCCGCTTGGCGACGGCCGCTTTGTCGCCCTGACGCGCCAGTTGCAGACGCATCTCCAACGTCTCACCGCCGTGTCTGAAGCCCACAAGACCGGCCGCCGGGTCCACGCGCTCGGTGCCCCGGCTCTGGACGCCGTGCTGGAGGGTGCCGGCGAGGTCAAATCCGACGCCGCCTGGAAGAAACAAGTCGCCCGCATCCGCTCCGCCGAAGGCTGGACGCCGCTGCTGCCGACGACCCTGCAAGCCGAGTTGCGCGACTACCAGGTGGAAGGCTTCATCTGGATGTGCCGCCTCGCCCGCTGGGGCGCTGGTGCCTGCCTGGCCGACGACATGGGCCTTGGCAAGACGGTCCAGGCCATCGCCGTCATGCTGGATCGGGCGGCGCAGGGACCCTGCCTCGTTGTAGCCCCCACCTCCGTCGGTCCCAACTGGGAAGCCGAGATCGCCCGCTTCGCCCCAACCCTGCGCACCCACCGCCTGGCAGGCGACCGCGCCGCGCTCATCGCCGGCCTCGGCCCCCACGACGTGCTGGTCTGCAGCTACGGCCTGCTGAACCAGGCCGCCGACGATCTTGCCGTTCGGCGATGGCAGATGGTGGTCCTGGACGAGGCGCAGGCGATCAAAAACGCCGAAACCAAGCGCGCTCAGGCAACCTCGGGCCTCCAGGCCGACTTTCGGTTGGCACTGACCGGCACGCCGGTGGAAAACTACCTCGATGAACTCTGGAGCCTGTTCAACTTCGTCAACCCCGGTGTGCTGGGCTCCCGCGAAGGCTTCCAGAAGTGGTTCGCCAAACCGATCGAGCGGGACCACGACCCACACGCCCGCCAGGCCCTACGCGCGCTGATCCGCCCGTTTCTGCTTCGCCGCACCAAAGCCGCCGTGCTCAGCGAATTGCCGCCGCGCATCGAGCAGACGATGAGCGTCGAGATGACCGACGCCGAACGCGCCTTCTACGAAGCCCTTCGGCAGCAGTCCCTGGAACGTATCGCTGCCTTGGACGCCCCGGCGGGCCGGCGCAAGATCCAGATCCTGGCCGAGATCACCCGGCTGCGCCGCGCCTGCTGCAACCCCGCTTTGATCGACCCTGCCGCGGGCGTTCCGAGCGGCAAGCTGGATACCTTCCTGGAGCTGGTCGAGGAACTGGTCCGCAACCGCCACCGTTCACTGGTTTTCAGCCAGTTCGTCGGCCATCTGGAACTTGTCCGCACGGCGTTGGACGGGCGCGGCATCCGCTACGAATACCTGGACGGCA
Source organism: Rhodopila sp. (assembly GCA_028291505.1). GTDB lineage: Bacteria > Pseudomonadota > Alphaproteobacteria > Acetobacterales > Acetobacteraceae > Rhodopila. Next base: position 4,180 of record JAQGHW010000783.1, read on the forward strand.
GTACGCCTTCAGCCGAACGCGAGCGTCGGGTCGCGGCATTCCAGTCCGGTAGCGCGGACCTGTTCCTGATCAGCCTGCGCGCCGGCGGTACCGGCCTTAACCTGACCGCGGCCGATTACGTCGTGCATCTGGACCCGTGGTGGAACCCAGCCGTTGAGGACCAGGCGTCCGACCGGGCACACCGCATCGGCCAGGAACGTCCTGTCACGATCTATCGCCTCATCATGCAGGACAGCATCGAGGAACGCATTCTACGCCTGCACCGCGACAAGCGCGACCTGGCCTCCGACATCCTGGAGGGTGGCGAAGTCTCCGCGCGGTTGAGTGAGGAGGCATTGCTGGAACTCATCCGCGGCTGACTAGTGTGTGAATGAGAGCATCAGGATGTCTGGGGTGTCTCTCCCGACCGGCCGGAGGGGCGTTAAACTAACTGGATGAAACGACGACTGAAGTCTCCCGGTTCGGAAGCAAAGTCCTCGGTGCCCGCGGCGGACGCCGCTGGCGCAATCCTGCAGGTCAAGGTCTGGCTGACCGGAATCAGCCCGATGGTGTGCCGGCGCGTTCTGGTGCCGACGGCATTCACGCTCCGCGAACTTCACGGCGTGATTCAGGTCGCCATGGGTTGTGAGGGCATCCACCTCTACGATTTCCATCTCCGCGCGGAGCGCTATGGCTCGTGGGAACTGGCCACATCGTCGCCGGACATCACGCTGGCGGCGCTGCGATTGCGCAAATGCGTTCGGTTCATCTACGAGTACGACCTGAACATCCCCTGGCGCCATGAGGTACGCATCGAGGACCGGCTCGAGCCGAACGCTCGCAAGAGCTACCCTGTCTGCACCGGAGGCGACGACGCCTGCCCGCCCGAGGATTGCGGCGGTCCGGAGAGCTTCATGGATCACCGCAATGACAGGTTTTCGTTTGATGCCCTTGAGGACCTGGACACCATGGTCGAAGTTTTCCAGCAAGTCAGCAGTGGTGACACGCTCTCCCGCCGCTGTGCGAGCAAATCGGCAGCACTTGCCAGCCATCAGAAGCGGAGGTTCGCCATGCGCGTGAAGGTTCTGCTGCAGATCACCGCCGATGACGGTACCGCCGGCGACGGCGCGGAAGTCGCGCTATTCGAGAAGCAAACGGAGCGGCCGGAGGATCTTGGCCTGTCGATCGCGGAGGGCAAGGCGTTGATGGCTGCTGTCCAGCAACGGGTCGTCGACACCCAGGCCGTGTCGTGGGCGGAACGGCAACGCTGTTGCGAAGCGTGTGGCGCCCGCCGGCATAGCAAGGGCACCTTTCTTGTCATCTTCATGACGCTCTACGGCGATGTGAAGCTCTCTAGCTAGCCCGAGCCTTGCGCTTCGGCACCACGGCGATGTTGATCTCGGGCATGGCATCCACGCTCTAAGCGGGCAACTTGACTGCCCCATCAGGGGTTCGCTCCAGCGTCGCGACCGATACCACCGCTCCGACCGGCAAGAGGCCATAGATGTGCGGAAAAAGTTGTCCGCCGCGCGAG
>JAQGHW010000819.1 GCA_028291505.1 Rhodopila sp.
ACGATCCGTGCCAGGGTGAACGAATTGCTGGACCTGATGGGCATCGGCGACCTGGCCGCGCGCTATCCGGAACAAATCTCCGGCGGACAACGACAGCGTGTGGCCCTGGCCAGAGCGCTGGCGATCGAGCCGTCGCTGTTGCTGCTGGACGAACCGTTCGGGGCATTGGATGCCAAAGTGCGGAAGAACCTGCGCGTCTGGCTGCGCGACCTGCACAACCGGATGGGCCTGACGAGCATTTTCGTGACCCACGACCAGAATGAGGCGCTGGAAATGGCCGACCGGGTCGCGGTACTCCGCGCCGGCCGGATCGAGCAGGTCGATGTCCCAGACCGGCTCTATGCCGAACCGGTCAATGCGTTCGTGCATGAATTTCTGGGCGAGTCCGTGCGGTTGGACTGCGTGGTTGCGGGCGGGGCGGCGCGGTTTGACGGACTCTGTGATACCTGGGTGGGGACAAGTTGTGCTGCCGGTCCGGCAATCGCATTGCTGCGCCCGCACGAGATCGGTTTGTTGACCGGACCGGGGCCGGCGGGGGTAGAAAGCGTGCATGCGACCGGCCCGATGGCGCGTGTGCGGGTAACGCTTGCCGGTCGGACCATCGAAGTGCTGCTTCCCGAGGGTGCATCGTTGCCGATGGTGGGACACAGCTACGGCATCGATTTGTCCCGAGCGCGAATTTACACCGCCTGATTGTTACGCTTGTTGCCACCGCAACAGGCGTGCCTCGATCGCGGATGCGCCGCAGTTGATCAGGCAGCCCACCAGCCGCAGAATCTTTCGCACAACGTGTCAACAGGTGCATGGCGTGACCAACGTCCCCAAACCCGATTTCGCCGCAACAACCGCGCTGCGCCTGATCGGGCCGGATCCCCAGAACTGGCTGACCGCGGCCAGGATGAACCTGCTTCGCACGCCGAAGAACTTGCCCGGTCCGGAACCGGGCATTCCTGCCCTGAGTTTTCAGTCCTGGTACGAGGCGCGGTACGGCGAGGCCGCCTATGCCGCGATCGACCACTGCGGCGCTATATTCCACTGGTGGCCGCTCGTATCAGCCGCGACCTTTTCCTGGCCGATCTTGGCAGCCACGAACAGCGAATCACCGGCACGATCGCGGCGGATTTTCCTGATGAGGTCTATGCATCGGCGGTATGGAAGCCGGCCGGTCAGGCAGGCGGGCCTGCCGCCGCGCTGGCTGGTATCAGACTGATACCAGATGGTCCGCCACGTGTACGGGTTCCGGCAGCACCTTGCGGGCGGAGAGCCAGTCGGCGGCCCGCTGCAGCTCTGCCAGAAAGGCCTGATCGTCGGCGCGATGAATATGATATTGGCGCTTCCACGAGATGAACATGTCGCGGATCGCGTCGTCGTAATGACCCTGCACCTGGGAGATGGTTTCGGCCTCCGCGCTGTGGGTTGAGGCCCACTCTGCTTCGGCGGTGAACGCGGCGTTCACGGCGGTTACCAAGTCCCGGTTTCGTTCGGCAAATTCCTTTCGGACGAGCCATGAATTGAAGTCGATCTGGAAGTCCAGGTCCCGGCCCTCCAGGAAAATGTCGTGACCCTTGTACTGGCTCCGAGCGAGGTCCACACCGGGACTCCACATCGCCCAGGCATCGACCTGTCCGGACCCGAAGGCCGGTGCCGCTTCCGGCGGATTGAGATAGACGACTTTGACCTTGCTGCGCTCGACGTGGAATTTCTCCAGCGCGGCGACCAGAATGAACTCGCCCAGTCCGGAACGATTGACCGCGACGGTCTTGCCCACCAGGTCCGACACGCTGTTGATGCCGGACCCGTCCTTGGCAATGATCGCCGTGGTGCGGGGTTCGACGACCGCGAACAGCGAGAACGCAAGGGGCGATCCGGCCAGGATCGCTGCCAGAGCCGGTGTCGTGCTGCCACCGAAACTGAAATCGGCGCTGCCGCCGACGACGGCCTGGATGGTCGGCGCATGGTTCGGAAACGGGCCGATCCATTCGACGCGGATATTGTCCCTGGCCAGCGTCCTGGCGAATTCACCACGTTCCTTGGCGATCAGCGGCAAACCACCGAAACCCCAGGTCAGACGCACGGTGTCGGTGTTACGGCCAGCCGCTTTTGCCGCTGGAGCCAAGGCGGCGGCTGTGGCCATCGCGAGCAAGGAGCGGCGATACATGGTGTATTCCTTTTGAAAACGCTCAGGCATCGGCGCCGACACCAAGGTCGGCCAGCAGACGATCTCGCAACTCAATCGCTTCCGGGTGCGACCGGTGGCCGCTGGCCGCGGGGGAGATGGCGTAGGCGCGCGCGATGGCACCGTCACGCATCACCAGCGCCCGGTCGCCCAGGGTAATCGCCTCATCGACATCATGGGTCACCAGCAGCACGCCGGGCTGATGCTTCCGCACCAGCGCCTTGACCAGGCTTTGCATCTTGATGCGAGTCAGGGCGTCCAACGCAGCAAACGGTTCGTCCAGCAACAGCAACTGTGGCTGCTGGACCAGCGCACGCGCCAGGGCCACGCGCTGCGCCTGGCCGCCGGACAGGTTACGCGGCCAATCGTCGAGCCGGTCACCCAGGCCGACCTCGGCCAACGCGGTTTCGGCCAGTCCGCGGCTGTCTTTTTCCGGCAGACCCAGGGCGACGTTGCGCCACAGCGGATCCCACGGCAGCAGGCGGTGTTCCTGGAACACCACGGCGGGACGCGCCGGGCCGTCGATCCGTCCGCCGTCGATCGGATCGAGACCGGCCAACGCGCGCAGCAATGTCGTTTTGCCGCAGCCGCTTTCGCCGAGCAGGACGACGAACTCACCGCGTTCGATCTGCAGGTCGAGGGAGCGGATGACCGTCCGCTCGCCATAGGAGCGCCTCAGGCCCCGCACCGTCACAGCAGCGGTCATCGTCTTGTGTCCTTGGCATAGTTCGGGTGCCAGGCGAGTAGCCGCCGTTCCAGTAATTTCGCGACCGAATCCGCGGCCACGCCGATGGCGGCGTAGATGACGATCACCAGCACGATGACGTCGGTTCGCAGGAACTCGCGGGCGTCCATCGCCAGGAAGCCGATGCCGGAACTGGCGGCGATGGTTTCCGCGACGACAAGCGCCAGCCATGCCGTCGCGAGTGCGTACCGGACGCCGTTCAGGATCGACGGCAGCGCGCCGGGCAGGATGATGCGGCGGATCAACGTCCAGGTGGATAAGCCGGTAACCCGGCCGAGTTCGACCAGCTTTGGGTCGACCTGGCGGATGCCCAGAACGGTGTTCATGTAGATCGGGAAGGCGACGCCGAACGCCACGAGAAAGATCTTCGCGCCCTCCCCGATGCCCAGCCAGACGATGACCAGCGGCAGTACGGCCAGGAATGGGATCGCGCGCAGCATCAGGATGGTGCGATCCAGCAGCAGGCCGGCGGTGCGGGAGAATCCCACCGCGACGCCGAGGGCAAAGCCGATGGATCCGCCGATGGCGAAGCCGGCCGCGGCGCGCAACAGACTGATGCCGATATCGGGGATCAGGGTGCCGTCCTCGACCAACGATATCCCGGTGGTGACCACTTTCGTCGGGGCTGGCAGGATGTAGCGCGGGATTTTACCGAACCGGGCGAGCGCCTCCCACGCCAGCACCAGCAAGACGGGCACCAGCCAGGACAGCCACTGCCTGTTGGCGGACAAGGTTCGGCGGGGCAAAGCCGCGCCGTAGGCGGGTGCGGTGATGGAAAGATCGCTCACAGCAGCACCAGGCGGCCGGCGGCGACGAACGCGGCGTCAGCCTGTGGTGCCTGAACGCGGCCGGATCGAACGTCGCGGATGTGGCGTTCGATCGCGTTTGCCTTGGCGTGGGCGTGATTGCCGGCGAGAGAGGCGGCCAGTTCCACGGCGCGGATGGCGTTCTCGATGAGCATGGTCTTGATCAGGGCGCTTTCGTTCGGGCTGGCCGGCAATCCGTAGTCGGTTTCGGTGGCAATCGAGGCGATCAACCGAGCGTTGGCGGACAGCAGCATTTCGATTTCACCGACTTTCTCCTGCACGCGGGGCAACGTGGAGAGCGGGGCGCCCAGAGCGGAGGGGACGCGGTGGCGCACAAATTCGACCACCCAGTCGCGGGCGGCACGGGCGATGCCGGTGTAGATCGCGCCAATCCCCGCGGCGTTCCAGGCCATTTGCGCGGGATCTGCGTTCGCCCATTCCGCGGGATTTTTCAGGGCGATATTGCCGGGCTCCACTGGAACGTCGGTGAACAGCACGTCGTGGCTGCAGGTGGCCCGCATGCCGATGTGGTCCCAGGTCTCGACGATGCGAATGCCGGGCGTGTTGGCACGCACCAGAACGTGGCCCACCTTGTCCTCATGCGCCGCCCAGACGTCCATCCAGCGCAGGCCCGGGGCGCCGGTGGAGAATATCTTGTGCCCCGACAGGGTCCAGCCATCCGCGGTTCGCCGCAGGACCGTGGAGGGCATGCCGCCGCGGGTTGGGGAACCCAGTTCCGGTTCGACACGCAGGGCGTTGATGAGGGCGCCGTCTTCCACTGCCTCGGTGGCTATGCGGGCCCGGACGGCTTCGGGCCACAGGTTTCCACGGTACAGCGCGGCGTGTTTGAAGAGCTGCATGGCGAGGATCAGGCTGGTCGAGGCGCACCCTTCCGCGATGATGCCGAGAACACGGATGGTATCGAGCAAACCGCCGCCCAGGCCGCCGTATTGCCTGGGAACGGTCAGCGCCAGCAGCCCGGCATCCCGCAAACGGCCGATGTTGGCGGCTGGAAAGATGGCCTCGCGGTCAACCTGAGCGGCATCGGCCGCGAACGCGCGGCTGAGTGCTCTCAGGTTGGTATCATCGACAGCCGATGATGGTGGTGCAACGTGGTTCATGGCAAATGCCACTTGGCGGTTTGAACCCGCATAGGCTCAACTCCGTGATTTCCAGGTGGAATATTCCACGTGGATGTGAGAGCGTCAACGATGTTTCACCTCCGGGTTACGTGTCTTATGCGTTAATCACTTTGCATATTGACTGTTTCGCCGGCGCGCACCACGGTGAGACAACATTTTTTCCGGAAGTTGGATCATGAGCGTGGAATTCATCGGCTATATCGGCACGCGGCTACAGTCGGAGATCATCGCGGCGCTGGGGCCGGTTCTGGATCCCGCGCATGTCGAGCAGGCTGCCCGCATCCATGAGGAAGGCGGGTTCGATCGAGCGCTGGTGGCATTTCACTCGACGTCGCCGGAGAGCATCCTGGTGGCTGGGCATGCGGCCTCGGTCACCAAGCGCCTCGGCCTGCTGATCGCGCACCGGCCCGGCTTCACCGCCCCCACCCTCGCCGCTCGGCAGCTCGCAACGCTGGACGTGTTCACCGGCGGGCGCATCGCGCTGCATGTGATCACCGGCGGTAGCGACCAGGAATTACGTCAGGACGGCAGCTTCATCGGCAAGGACGAGCGTTACGCACGGACTGACGAATATCTGGATATCGTGCGACGAGAGTGGACCAGCACCGCGCCATTCGATCACCAAGGTACGTTCTACCATGTGGAGCAGGGATTCTCCGCGGTGAAGTCGCCGCAACAGCCGCATATACCAGTGTATTTTGGCGGTGCCTCGGACGCGGCGATCCGTGTCGCGGGCAAGCACGCCGACGTTTACGCGCTGTGGGGGGAGACCTACGCTCAGGTGGCGGAGCTGGTCGGGCGTGTGCGGGCGGAAGCCGCCCGGCATGGGCGGACGATCCGGTTCAGCCTGTCGCTGCGGCCAATCCTGGCTGATACCGAAGCGAAGGCCTGGGCGCGGGCGGAGGATATCCTTCAGCGCGCGACGGCGCAGGCCGAACGCAATGGTTCATTCCGCAAGGCGCCGCCGGAGAATGCGGGTTCGCAACGGCTTCTGGCGGCCGCGGCGCAGGGGCCCCGATTAGACAAGCGCCTTTGGACGGGCATTGCCGGGCTGCTGGGGGCGCAGGGTAACTCCACGGCGCTGGTTGGGACGCCGGAGCAGGTCGCGGATGCGTTGCTGGACTATCACGACCTGGGCATCTCGACATTCCTGATCCGCGGCTTCGACCCGCTGGAGGATGCCATCGGCTATGGCCGGGATCTGTTGCCGCTAACGCGGGAACTCATCGCGCAGCGTCGGCCGCAAGCGGCCTGACCTGCCGATATCACGTCGGCCCGGGCTTCTCGCTGGCGCCGAACACCCGATGCAACAACTCCACGCCCGGTGCCGCGACCTTCGGTTTCCTCCATCCCGTGCCTGTTCTGCCGCTCCGTCAGTTCCTTGTAGCCGATCCCGGCCCGCTTCAACTCGGCTTTGAGGAACCAGGATGCTACACACTACTGCGGATCGGCCGTACACCCCACTCAGCTCGGCTTCACGCCACAGTGCCGCTAGTGCGTCCTGAGCTGGCCCTGCGGCCAACCAAGAAAGTGGCGGCGCCTTAGCAGCGCCGCCAAGTCTGGAGGGATAATCTAGGAAGCGCCCGCTTGGTTGACGCTGCGCCCGAGTCGCCGCAAGCTCTTTCGCATAAATTTCCTATTCCAGACTTAAGCAGCCTTTGATCGGATGGGGCTCACATACATCCCGCCCGACACACGAGGCTGCGTACGTGCACGTTCGCCCGCATGGTTGCCTACCCTTGAGGTTCAGGCGCCCACCTAGGTTTACGGTCATCCAAGGCCGTCCTTCTACCCACGGCGGCCGCTAAGCGGGGTGGACGCGCCTTAACACATTGAAAACATTGGCGTCCCGTGCGGGTTTCGAACCCGCGTTACCGCCGTGAAAGGGCGGTGTCCTGGGCCTCTAGACGAACGGGACAAGGCCGAACCAACGGCAGCGACCGTCGGGCCGGCGGTGGGTAGCGGACCCGCCCCCACCGGTCAAGCGTGTTGTCTGCCACGTCATCAGGCCACCGCGGCGTCCGAGATGATGAAACACGGACTGACCGAACCATTCCATTCCTCGGCCCGCAGATGGCCAGCCAGGTGCAGCGGCACACACTCGGCCCGCGCCAGCAGGGCATCGGCCACCGCGCCGTCCCTGGCACGGAACATCATCGCTTTCAGCCGGGGCCCGCCACCCTCGCCTTCCACGAACGCCCGGATCGAGTTCGCCTCCCGCCCCACGCGATCAGCCCGGACGACGCGGGCGCGATGCAGCACCAGCGTCGGTTCCTCGTTGCCGGCGCCGAACGGAGCGAGCCGTTCCAGGTGACGCGCGACCTCGGTCGTGGCGCCGGACACCGCCAGGGTGCCCTCGACGATCATGTCGGCGGCGCTGGGCATGGCGGAAGCGGCGGACAGGCGTTCATCCAGGAAAGCGTGCAACGCCTCCAGCCGCTCGGTTCGGACGGAGAAACCGGCGGCCATCGCGTGGCCGCCGCCGGTGACCAGAATACCGGCCTGCCTGGCCGCGATCACGGCCGAACCGAGGTCGACGCCCGGCACCGAACGGCCAGAGCCTTTACCCAGCCCGTCGGTGAACCCCGCCACGCAGGCCGGCCGGTTGAAACGTTCCTTGATGCGGCCGGCGACGATGCCGACCACCCCGGGATGCCATCCCTGCCCCGTCACCAGAACCGCCGCACGCCCGGCGGCCACCTGGGCTTCCGCGGCGAACATCGCGGCTTCCATGATGCCCGCTTCGACGTCCTGGCGCGTGCGGTTCACCGCCTCCAGCGTCTCGGCCAGGGCCAGCGCCTCGATCCGGTCCTCGGTCAGCAGCAGGCGCAGGCCCAGGTCGGCCTCGCTGATGCGCCCGCCGGCATTGATGCGCGGGCCCAGGGCGAAGCCGCAGGTAGCGGCATTCAGTTTGTCGCGCGCCTGTGTCACTTCCAGCAGGGCGGTGATGCCGGGACGTGACCGCCGGGCCATGACCTTCAGGCCCTGGCAGACGAAGGCGCGGTTCACGCCGGTCAGCGGCATCACGTCGCAGACCGTGGCCAGCGCCACCAGGTCGAGCAACCCCATCAGGTCGGGTTCGGCACGCCGACCGAAAAACCCCAGGCGGCGTAACGCGCGCACCGTCGCGATCGCGGTCAGGAACGACACGCCCGCAGCACACAGCATCCCCAGGCCGGAGGTGCAGTCCAGCCGGTTCGGATTGACGGTCGCCAGGATCGCGGGGGGCAGCCCCTCGGCTTTGTGGTGGTCCAGCACGATCACCTCCGCCTGACCGGCGATGGCGGACAGCGCGACCGCGGCGGCGGTGCCGCAATCGACGCAGACGATCAGGCTGGCGCCCCGGGTGACCAGCGACAATAGCGCTGGCGCATTGGGGCCGTAGCCCTCCTTGAGGCGATCCGGCACGTGGTGGTGGACCGGACACCCCAAGGCGCGCA
>JAQGHW010000826.1 GCA_028291505.1 Rhodopila sp.
TCTGAGGAGTGCGCAACGAACAGCGCGTACGCCGCCAGGGCACTGTCAACTTGTCGCCCATGGAATATCGGATGGCGCGATGGGTTTAATGGCGGTCGCCGACGGGCGTGATTACGCAGCCATCGCCACGCCGGTAACCTCGGCCCAGATGGTGAAAGCTTGACTGCGAGCAGAATGAAACCTGGCGGCGGTGTCTTGGCTCGGGCGGCGGGAGAAGACGGCGGCGAACTGGTCATGGGTGGAAAGAAACCGTTGCACCTGCCGCGGCGACTTGAAGCGCTTCATGATCCGCTCTCGTCGTCGGGTTGGCTGATGGGAATTCTCCGCCCGGTTGTTGAGGCCCTTGTGCGGCCGATGCTCGACGCCCGGCATGATCTCACGTTTGGCAGCGGCGTAGCTGCGCAGCTTGTCGGTGATCAGCACCCGAGGCGCTCGCCCCTGCTTCTTCAGAAGCTTGCTGAACAAGCGTTTGGCGGCCTTCTTGTCGCGCCGACTCTGCACGAGAACATCAAGAACAAAGCCCTCCTGGTCGACCACGCGCCAGAGCCAGTGCTTCTTACCGGCGATAGTGATGACGACTTCATCAAGATGCCATTTATCGCCGCGGCGAGGGGCTCGCCGACAGATGCGATTGGCGAACTCGCGGTCGAATTTCAGGCCCCACTGGCGGATCGTCTGGTATGTGACCGAGACGCCGCGCGCCTTGGGAGGCATGCTCTTGTCGCCGAGGCCAAGTAGAGCAGCTCGGCGTGCCGCATTCACCTGACGCCAATTTCCTTTTACCTGTATTGCACAAGTGATCGCTTTGCCCACGATTTTCTGCCTCATAGGCGTCGGAAAAGCGCAAGATCATCGCGGCGAAGCTCTCGGCCTCAGCGCCTGGACGATTGTCCCCTGAGCTCGATCGCCCCTTCGATCAGACAGCATACCACCCGTGCGCGCTGATAGCGCGGACGTGGCGCAATTTAACCGAAAGGAATCTTTGAAATGGCGGATAAGCAGAGCCTCGGCAGACGCTGGGAGAATTATCGTCCGTCGAAGACAACGTGGTTCTGGTCCTGCGCCGCCTGCATCGTCGCCACTCTGGTGATCGGCTTCACGTGGGGCGGCTGGGTCACCGGCGGAACCTCGGCGAGAATGGTCGCCGACGCAGCCGACGGGGCGCGTGCGCAGATGGCAGCGGCGGATTGTGTCAACCGCTTCGAGGGTGGTCCGGCTGCGGTCGCCCAGCTGGCCGAGCTTAGGAAGACTGACAGCTACCGACGCAGCGACCTGCTCCAGAAAGCCGGTTGGGTCACGATGCCTGGGAGCAAGGACCCGGTGGTGGGTGCGGCGACCATCTGCGCTCAGACGCTGCTGAACCCCGCTCCGCCGACGACTAAGGGATAAGGCACCGGCGGCGTTCGCGGGAACCGGCCTGCCGGCGCGGGCCGGTGGGCTTCTGCTCAATGCGCGGGGCCTGGCGGGTTCAGTGACAAGGTTGATGTACGGACGGTAGGGTCGTTGGCCGTCTCCCCTGCGCTTGTGGAAATTCATGCCATACAAATTCAACGAAAGCCGCCGCCATAAGATCCCGAAGGCCGGATACCGGGTGACGAACCGGCCGGAATACGATGCCGCGCTGGTGCGACGAACATTCGACGAACTTGGTCACTTTGCGAACAGGTTTCGTCGACAGGAGTTGGTAAGGGGCGCGAGACGCTTATCGTGGTCGGGAAAGAAAGCTTGATTGGCCCGACCGGGCGAAGCGTCCAGGGGGCAAAAAGCTACAAAAGACGTAGACCAGATCAGAAGCGTTCACTTTAGTTCTGGCTTGGCGTTGTCTAGCTGACAACCGCCGCTCTGTCCTCCGTCAGATCACGCAAGCTGAGCTGGTAGCGCAGGTCGCCAGAGCACCACGGGGGCGATGTCGTTGGAGGGATACCGGGTCCGGTTCAGCACGCCGTCGCTGCGCTCGTTGAACGGTTTGCCGCAGGCGCGGCATCGAAACCGGAGATAGTCCTGCGCGGTGCGCTCAGGCCGTTCCGACACGGCCGACGAGCCGCACTTCACACGCCGCATGGACCTGCCCCGCGCCAATGGCGCGCCTACACTGTAACTCAATTTCCGCCAACCAGACAGACTGACGCGACGCTGACCGAACCGGCTGAAGAGCTATTCCGCCGCGAAGCGGGAGATCCTGCCAGTGATGGCAACTCCGCTGTCAATCCGCAACGCGATCCGCCTCTGAGGCGTCCTGCGGCGGTGCTCACGATCTCGCCACAAAGCGGGTTGACGTTGACGGGCGCGTTGATTCTCTCCGCGTCGATGCCACTTCCGCAAAAATATCAAGCGGAGTGGGGCATGAGGCTACTGGCTGTCCACCCAAGCGGGCTGATGTACACCCGCGTTTTCCTAACCTTGGAGCCGCTTGGGCTCGAGTTGGTTGCCGGCGCCGCGCGTGTGGCTGGGCATGACGTGCGCATCGTCGACCTGCAGGTGGAGCCTCCTCGCCGGCTATGGCGGCTGATCGACCAGTGGCGGCCGGATGCAGTGTGCCTGGGCGGCAACTACCTGGCCAACGTCCCCGAGATCATCGATACCGCAAAACACATCAAGATTAGGCATCCGGGCTGCTTCGTGTTCGTCGGCGGCCACAGCGCGAGCTTCGTCGCCAACGACTTGCTGGCACATGGTGCCGGCGCGATCGACTGCGTCATCAAGGGCGAGGGAGAGGTCTCGGTTCCGCTTCTGCTGCAGGCCGTTCAGGACGGTGATGACCTGACCGGCGTGCCAGGCGCCGTGAGCGCGGCAGGTGAGGGACCGTCGCCCCGATTCGTCGAGAGCCTCAATATGATCCGCCCGGCGCGCGACCTGCTGAACCGGCGGCGGCGTTACTTCATCGGCCCGCTCGACCCCTGCGCCTCGATCGAGTTCGCCCGAGGGTGCCCGTGGGACTGCACGTTTTGCAGCGCCTGGACCTTCTACGGACGCAGCTACCGCGTCGCCTCGCCCGAGGTGATCGCCGATGAGCTCGCCCGCATCCGCGAGCCCGGCGTGTTCATCGTCGACGACGTCGCCTTCGTGCATGCCCGCCACGGTTTCGAGATCGGCGAGGCGATCAAGCGTCGCGGCATCCGGAAGCAGTACTACCTGGAGACGCGCGGCGACGTTCTGCTGCGCAACATGGACGTGTTTCGTTTCTGGCGCGATCTGGGTCTGACGATCATGTTCATCGGGCTGGAGGCAATCGACGAGGATGGGCTGCGACGCTTCCGCAAGCGGATTAACCTGGACCGCAACATGGAGGCGCTGGAGGCAGCGCGTTCCCTCGGCATCGCGGTCGCCATCAACCTTATCGCCGACCCGTCCTGGGATCACGCGCGCTTCGAGACGGTAAGGCGCTGGTGCCTGGAAATCCCGGAGGTGGTCAACATCAGCGTCACAACGCCTTATCCGGGCACCGAGATCTGGCAGACCGAACAACGCAAGCTGACTACGCGCGACTACCGGTTGTTCGACATCCAGCACGCCGTGTTGCCAACCACTTTGCCGCTGCCGGAGTTCTATCGCGAGTTGGTGAAGACCCAGCAGGTGCTGAACCGCAAGCATCTGGGTTTTGCCGCACTACGCCAGACCTTGGGGATCACCGGCAAGCTACTGCTGCACGGTCAGACTAACTTTCTGCGCATGATGTGGAAGTTCAACTCGGTGTTCAATCCGGCATTGCAGATAGCCGATCATGCTCGGCCGGTGCAGTACGAATTGCCGCTGCGTCCGGCACCAACGGCGACGGCCGATAAGCGCACGCTTTACGTGCACAAACCGGCCGGACGGCGCGGGCGTACTCTGGACGATGCGACCGAACAATTCGTTGATACCACCCGTTCTGGTGCGGGTTAGCAACCAGTTGCCAGCCACAACGGCCAGTCCTCCTCATCGAGCACCAGCGGCATGCGGTCGTGGATCTCTGCCACGGCGCCCCTCGCTTCCCCGCAAGGCGGACGCCCCGGCTATTTTCCGCCGGCACCAAGGCGCCTTCGCGGATCGTGGGTACTCAGACTGATACAAGGCGGCAATTGCGGCACGTACACAGGGATGGGCAATTACTTTCCTAAACGAGAGGAAATTAAAATACGAAGTAATAGGTGCGATCATGCAAGATATTCATGCGCCAGGGTCACATTGGCGTGAGATGTCGAAGTGCTATTGCTATATTATCATCAGTCTATTAGGGTCATTAATGCGAATTCTACCAGCGTAATTTATAACTTTAGGCCAAACCCAATGTTGGGGAGCCTTAAGAAATGGACAATCATGCCTCAATAGGTGAGGGCTATGGCCATTGACTGAGATGCCGCACTGCAAATTACCGGTGGACTTTCGCGGGCGTCCATATTGGCAAACATGACCAGGACAATTAATCTAGTGACGGCAGCAAATACACTTTGGATCACCAGTAGTCCGCCGGCGGTCACGAACATTCCGGCGATCTACAATGGCTGGTGAGCGGGAATGGCCGCGGTGCAGACAGGATCTCTGCCAGCGCCCGGGAAGTGCGCGGCGCTCATCCCGCCTTCGCGGGCGGATTAGGCACAGCGACGATAGCCCCGATTTGGGTGGCCCGCACAACATTCGACAATCTATTGGTGAGGGCAGAGTGGAAACCACGATGTTTGGTGCTGCTCCGCCCCAGTCGCAAGCACCCTACGGGGCCGCCACCGACAACCCGACCCTACAAGGTGGCGCCGGCAATACGTTGTCCGGTGGCACGCCCCACACTCCGAGCTCTCCTTTCGCGTTCGCGACATTGGCCGACTACGCCAGCCTGGAGGGTACAACGGATCGCGGGCCGGTCTCGATAGCCGGAGCACAGGAACAGGCAGGCACTGCTTTCATAACGCTTCCTGATCATACCCAGATCACGTTCCACGACATCGTCCAGATGGTCCATCCACCACCGAGGTGCTCGCATGAGTAATCAGCTCCGATTCAAGCCAGTCAAAATAAGGACCTGAGCCTGAATAATCGAAGCGGGGGCTAGGAATCGGGGCGTGGTTCAAAAAGTGCTGGTTCCGGGTTACACCGAAAATCGACAAAGCCGCGCCAACAAAGGGATTCCGCGTCTCGACTGTTACCCCGTTTTGAACCACGCCGGGTGTGCTATTGGCCGACAAGAGTTATCAGCAAGAGTTCTATTAGCGGCACAACCCGGGCCAGTGATGAGCGAGCGGCGAGTCTCGGACCACCATGCGGACCGCGTCTTGGTCGGCTGGGGTCATGGTCCGGCGCCAGCGCTCTACGGCCGCATGGGTGCTGCGGAACACCGCATAGTAGCCTGGATCGCTATCGTCCTGAGTGCTGCGGGCGATAAACCTCTCGGTTTGCGATTGCCAATCGAGACCGACGAAGCGGAACAGTTCGCGTGTCACTGCCTCGGGCTCGGCGCACAACTGCTCGTACAGGACGAGACGGATGTTGGGCAGCGAGACTATGCGGGCCAGCGCTGGTTCGTTGAATGACCGCCAGACCCAGGCAAACCTGGCCGCCGCCGGCAATGCCCGGAACGCCGCGGCATCGATCCCGCGGGATGCGGCGAGCGCAGCCGCCGAGTGTTCACCGACCGGGCCGAACGATCCGTCCGGGCGTGGCTCGAACCGCCGCTGTTCCGCCCCACGCATCGCCGACGCGACCTGGCCGCAGGGATGGCGAAGAATGAACAGGCCGCGACATCCAGGGATGGCCCGCAGGGCGTCGTCGGCATCCCAATCTACCAGCTTGAGGACGGGACGCAGGCGGGGTCGGCGCTCGATCGGGATCAGGTCAGGTAACGCCACCGTGGCTCCGATGCGGCGGCCGCGGGTCAGGTGGGACAGCGCTTTGAGCCCCTGCGCCATGCCGATCCGCAGGACCGCAAGCGGCGGCGGCCTCCAGGACTTGGGGAAAAATGGCGGTGTGGCGGAAACGCGAAGCCTGCGTTCGTGAACCCACGCCCTCAGCTGAACGTGCGGGTCGACACTGGGGTCGGGCGGCAACACCTCGTCGGGCTCGTGCCGGTAAAGCACATCGGGATGGCTATCCAGGAGCTTGGCGAGCCAGGTTGTGCCGGACCGCGGCGACCCGAGCACGAGGATCGTGCGCTCCGCGAGTGCGAGACCGGCAGGTAAAGTCAAAGGAAGA
>JAQGHW010000829.1 GCA_028291505.1 Rhodopila sp.
TCGCGGCCGTCGGTGCAGCCGCTCGCCAGCGGCATCCGGCTGAACCGACCCTTCTTCCGCCCGAACAGGCCCAACCCCACGGCGGCCACCCGCGTCGCCAGACGATACAGCGACGGCCGCCGCGCAAAGAATCCCCAGAACGCCAAGCCCCCCCGCACTACCGCGGGATTGAGGTGCCGCTCGAACTCCCGTTCCCGCCAATGCCGCATCAGCTTCGGCAGCGGGATACGCACCGGGCAAACGCTTTCACACTTGCCACAGAACGTGGATGCGTTCGGCAGATGCCCCGCCTTGTCCACCCCGATCAGGCTCGGCGTCAGCACCGCGCCCATTGGTCCCGGATAGACCCATCCATACGCGTGCCCGCCAACCGCACCGTACACCGGACAATGGTTCATGCACGCGGCGCAACGGATGCAGCGCAGCATCTCCTGGAAATCCGTCCCAAACATCGCTGAGCGCCCATTGTCGATGAGCACCACGTGATATTCTTCCGGCCCATCCAGATCGCCCGGCCGCCTCGTCCCGGTCGAGAACGTGGTGTAGACGGAGAAATCCTGCCCCGTCGCCGATCTGGCCAGCACGCGCAACAACGATGTGGCATCCTCCAGCGTCGGCACGCATTTTTCGATGCTGGCCAGCACGATATGCACGCGCGGCAGGGTCTGGGTCAGGTCGCCGTTGCCCTCATTCGTAACGATAACACTGCTGCCTGTTTCAGCGATCAGGAAGTTGGCGCCTGTAATGCCGACATCCGCCGCCAGGAATTTCGACCGCAACTTCGTCCGAGCCTCGATCAGCACATCGCGGCGTTCGGTGAAGGTCCGATCGGCTGGTAGATCTGTATGCGCTTTTCGAAAGGCGTCCTCCCAATCCTCCATATTCAGATGAAACGCCGGCGCAATAATATGGCTTGGCAGTTCATGCCGGAGTTGTATGATATACTCACCAAGATCGGTCTCGACCGGCGTGATTCCATGCCGTTCCAGGTGGTCGTTGATCGCGATCTCCTCGCCGATCATTGACTTTCCCTTGGTGACCGTCCGCGCACCCACTGCCTGGCAGATCGCCAGCACCGCATCCCGCGCTTCGTCCGCGTCGCCGCACCAATGCACCTTGCCACCGGATTGCAGAACCTTCGTCTCATAGGCCTCCAGGTAGAAATCCAGGTTCGAGAGCGCGTGATTCTTGATGTCGCGGGCGGTGTCCCGCAGTGCCTCAAACTCCGGCAAATGCGCCACCGCGGCGGCGCGGCGCGCGATGAAGCTGGGGCCGCTTCGCGCCAAAGCCCTTTGCAGGCCGGCATTACCCAACGCCTCGTGGGCATTTTCCTTGAACGCGGGGGAGGTCGCGATATGCATGGCTGTTTCCGTCTGGAAGGTTTGCCACAGATAGCCCTCGCCACCGCACAATCCTATACGCAAAACCAGAGCAGGGATCCCTGTCGGTGAGCGTCTGAACCACGGATGGGCTTGGCCCCGGCCGACAGGTCCGTTATCCCTGCGCCCGACGCAGACCGAGGAAACAGGCCCATGACGCGCACCCACAACATCGCGGTTCTACCCGGCGACGGAATCGGCAAGGAAACCGTGCCGGAATCGCTGAAAGTTCTGGACGCGGCGGCGCGGCGGTTCGGTTTCGACCTGAACCTGACCCACTACGACTGGTCCTGCGAGACCTACAAGGACACCGGCATGATGATGCCTGCCAATGGCTTGGACCAGTTGGCGAAATCCGATTCGATCCTGCTCGGTGCCGTGGGCTGGCCGGGGGTGCCCGACCATATCTCGCTCTGGGGCCTGCTGATCCCGATCCGCCGGGGCTTCGACCAGTATGCCAACGTGCGTCCCTGCAAACTGCTGCCCGGCGTGCGTACTCCGCTTGCCGGCCGCACTGAAGCCGATATCGACTTCTATGTCGTCCGCGAAAACACCGAGGGCGAATACTCGTCCGTCGGCGGTCGCATGTTCGAGGGCACCGACCGCGAATTCGTCTCGCAGCAGACCGTGCTCACCCGCAAAGGCACCGACCGTATCATGAAATATGCGTTCGACCTGGCAATGACGCGCCCAAAGAAGCACGTCACGTCCGCCACCAAATCCAACGGCATCACGTTCACCATGCCATACTGGGATGAGCGCTTTGCCGCGATGGCCGCGAGCTACCCGGAGATCCGCACCGACCAGTACCACATCGACATCCTGTGCGCGCATTTCGTGCAGCATCCGGACTGGTTCGACGTGGTGGTGGGCTCGAACCTGTTCGGCGACATTCTGTCCGACCTGGGCCCTGCGGTTGCTGGTTCGATCGGCATCGCGGCAGGGGGAAACATCAATCCGGAGCGGGTATATCCATCAATGTTCGAGCCGGTGCATGGGTCTGCCCCCGATATCGCCGGGAAGTTCATCTGCAACCCGATCGGCCAGATCTGGTCCGCCGCGCTGATGCTGGAGCATTTGGGCGAGGCCGGCGCCGGCAAAGCGATCGTCGATGCGATCACGACCCTGCTGCGGGAGAGCGGACCGAAAACCCGCGACATGGGTGGTCAGGCTGGGACGGCCGACGTCGGAACGGCGATCGCGGAACTGGTCGCGGCGGGATAACGGCCGCACGCTTTTGGCAAGGCGCATCGCCCGAAGGTCATGGCGCGTGCCGCGACCGGCCGCGGCACGCGTTTGTCCATTGAGGCGCAACCTCGTCCGCGCTCATTAGGGGACGCCTTCAGGCCTCTCATCGGGGCGTCTCGCCAATTCCGACGCCATTCCGGACGACGATTTTGCCGCCGATGATGACGGTTCGGACGTTGCCGATGTCCTCTGCATCGACCAACACGATATCGCCGATCTTGCCTGGCGCGAGCAGTCCTCGGTTGGGTGCCAAAGCTGGAAAGAGGCGGGCGGGATTGGCGGTTGCCAGCGCCACGGCGGCGGCCAGGCTGACCGCGCCGGCCTTGATTGCCAGGGCTAGCCCCTTGAGTATGGGCTCCCATTCGCCACCCGCGTAGTCGGTGGAGACTGTATCGACGACATCGGCCGCGAGCATTTGCAGGAAATTGTCAGGGCTCGCCTGTATCGCTTTTCCCGGGATGTCCCAGGTAGAGATATCGATCGTTACGCCGAGGTCGCGCAGGCGTCGCGCCCATTCGAGCGCCTCATCGGTCTGAAAGTCGCTTTGGTTGGCGTGCGCGGCCACCAGCTTCGCACCGGGGTATTTCTTCGCCAGCTTTGCAATGATGCCGACCGAAACCGGCGACGTATGGAGCACCGCTCGCGCGCCGGTCTGGGCGGACAGCGCGGCAGCTTCCTCGAAGCCTTGCAGGGTTGTTGCGACTGATGGGAGCACCGAGTTCTCGATGAACTGGCGCGCCTGGCTAACTTGCAGCTTGCCGCTGAGACCGAGCGTATGGAGGCAGTTCGCGGTCTGTTTGGCATCGAAGGCGTCGCGGGACAGGGTGCGGCCCAGGATCGCCCACTTCAGTTGGCGTGCCTGATCCGGCCGCAGCCGTACGCCGGTCGCCTGCTCGATGACGTTCGGGATATAGAGGTAATCCTGGCCGCCGCCGCCCAACGAATGGCCTGCGCCGATCTCACCAATCGCGACGGCACCGTCCTCAAGGGCACGCTCGACCGTCATTGTGCGGTGGCGTGAACTGAGTCCTCGGCCATCGACCAGATCGGCGGCGCTGAAATTCGCCGGTGTGTGGCTCGTTGCCAGACAGGTGCGGACCGAATGGCTGCCATCGATCTCGCGCGGCAGGCAGAAGCCGCAGACGCAGAGAACCGTCGTTTCTCCGCCATAGAGATGCCGGTCTAGCTCGGCCTGGACCCTTGACTTCGCGAGCGCCGGCGAACCGACCGGAACGAAAGGACCTTCGACACAACCGTGCGCATGGGTGTTGACAATGCCGGGAAGCACGATTTGTGCGGCAGCGTCGATGAATTCATCGTCTTGAGAAGGGGGGCCGGGGCCGGAGCCGACATCGACGATGCGTCCGTCTCGGACAAGGACATATCCTTCGGGGATGGGCTTGGTATTGTCTCCGGTCACTATGGCGCCGCCTGCGATCAGCATGCTTCATGTATCCCTTCGTTTGTCGTCTTGGTCTGAGTGCGCCCCGTGCGCCCATGCCGAGAGACGGATGGAAAATCCTGCGTCCGGCTACGCCCAGGATTCAGCGGGTCGAGCCCATTTTGAGCAATTCGAGATGCTACGTCCGACGTCGAAACCCAGGAGATTGCAACTCGATCATCACACGCCGCATGTGAATGATTGGTTAATTCCTGCAACGCCGCGCGATCTGGAATTTTGGAAAGGGCGTCACCGGCGATGCAGCAATCCCCTGACGGGGTCGAATTTTGCGCATGGGCCGGATTGGGGGGGTGAGGCGTCGCGCCAGCAGGGTGATCCGCGCCGCCATTTGTAGATCTGGCCCTCGGGCTGGGAGTTCGACCTATCCCCAGAACCGATGGAATCCAGTCCTTCGTGCCAGGGCAAGTGCCGTTTTGAGTGAGCCGGCAGATCCTCGGTGGTCGGCCTACTCGACCTTCGCGCGACCGGCCCGGTCGGAGAGCCGCAGGGCCATGGGCGAGCGGCTTCCGGTAGCAAACGGAGACTACTATTCGTTCATCCCCAAGAGCCGAGCGGCATTGCCGCCGAGGATGGCAAGTTTCTCCTTATCGCTGAGGGTTTGGGTCGCGAAAATATGGTCGACCGGATGCAGTTCCCATATATATGGGTAGTCGCTACCGAGCATGATCTGGCTGGTGCCGACTTGCGCGGCGAGGTGGCGCAGTGCCTCTGGCGTAAAGACCAATGAATCGAAGTAAAGCTGGTTCAGGTACTCTGTCGGTTTCTTCTTCAGTTTGATATTTGGATCGCAGCCAGCAGGTGACACAAGGCATGCATGATCATCGCGTGGCGCATAGGATGGCAGATAGCCTCCTCCGTGCGCGGCGAGGACCTTCAGGCCGGGAAACTTGTCGAGCGTACCTTCGAAAATCAGGTGTTGCAGCGCGATTGTTGTGCCGAGCGGGTTGGCGATCGTGTTGCCGAGCCAACCGTTTCCCTTCCAACGTTTGTTGAGCTCCGGTACGCCCTGGGGATGGATGAACAGGACCGCGCCGAGTTCCTCCGCCTTCGCCCAGACCGGGCCGAATTTTGGATTGGAGAACTCGTCGCCGGCGACCTGATCGCCGATCGCGGCACCTTTCAGGCCTTGCTTTTTCATTGCGGTTTCGAGCTGCCGAACCGCCAGTGCCGGGTCCTGCAAGGTTAGCGACGCAAATGCGGCGAAGCGATCCTGATTCGATGCGACGAGTTCCGCCAACTTGTCGTTCTGGATGGCGACGATTTTCTCCGCCAGATCATGATCCTTATCGTACCAAAATGGATTGATCGAGAGCACTTCCATATCGATGGCCTGCGCGTTCATCGCGTTAAGACGTTGTTCGATCACAAGATACGCTTCCTGCCCATTGTTGATCGGCGGGGTCAGGCTGGCGGCGTCATTTCCGAGCAAGGCGGCCGCTTCATGGAAAATACAGTGCGAATGCACATCGATGGTCTTGACTCGTTTCCCCTTGATCGTAACGGGGCGGCGCGCCGGTTTGGTCTCCTGGGCGTGCGCGCCGTTCGGCAGCCCGCAGCCGCAGAAGACGATGCCGGCCGCGGCGGCGGCATTGGTAAGGAAATGTCTGCGCGAGTTCACTCGTTTTCTCCTGGTATAGTCCACGGTCATTGCTCCGGCCGAATCGGTTGACCAAGGCCGGTCGGTGGCTTCATGGGCCACGGCGATAGCGTCCCACGATTTCAGACGTTTCGCTACCCAGCCTCGTCTCGGGTGACCCCGTCGAAAGGGTCCCTGGCACGAATTGCACGCGACACGGGATCGAGCGGCGGTCCCCGGGATTTCGGAAACGCCCATCGGACCGGCTCAACAGATTCGTGAGCAAAACAATAGCAGGACCGGCGACGACAGGGAGGAGAATCGGATATTCGACGAAACAATTCCAACGGCCGGCGTCAAGCTTCTCGCATGGTTGGAGGGTTCGGTCCGCCGACCGGTTCTGTCTCACGCGGTATGAACGTCATCGCGCATCAGGGTGAACACACGGCGTTCGCGGACGTTGCGTTCCGGGGTCGTGGTCGAGGCAATGCACGGCGGCGGGCCGAAGGGTGACCCCAACGACCCGCTTT
>JAQGHW010000831.1 GCA_028291505.1 Rhodopila sp.
GCGCGGTATAATCCACCACCGGGATAATTCGGCCGTAGTTAATACGGGTCGGGCCGATCACGCCGATTGCGCCAACAATCCGGCCGGAGTCATTCCGCGCCGGCGCCACCACCATCGACACGCCGGACGTGTTGAATACACCGCTCTCGGCGCCGATGAAGATCCGCACGCCGTCCGACTGTTCAGCTAGTTCCAGCAGCCGCAGCATCGTTTCCTGCGCCTCCAGCCGTTCGAACAGCGACTGGATGGCGGTGATCCGGTCAAGCTGGGTGACGTCGGACAGCAACCGGGCCTGGCCCCGCACGATCAGGCTGCCGCCGGAGCGACCCTCACCGGTCCAGGTCGCCAGCCCGGCCGCGACCACCAGGGTGGACAGCGCGTCCAGTTCGGTGCGGTTCGCCGCCATCTCCTCCGCCACCACCCGGCGCAGTTCCGCCAGCGGCCGGCCGGACAGGCGGGCGTTCAGGTAATTGCTGGCCTGCTGCAGCGCTGACGGCGGCAGGCCAGGCGGCGTCTCGATCACCCGGTTCTCCACCTGCCCATCGCTGTTCACCAGCACCACCAGCGCTCGGCCGGACCCCAGCGGGACGAATTCGATGTGCTTCACCGCGCCTTCCGATTTCGGTGCCAGCACCAGCCCGGCGGCGGCTGACAAGCCCGACAGCAGGGAACTGGCTTCGGCCAGCGTGTCCTCCAGGCTGCGGCCGGCGGCGGCCAGGGCGGCGGAGATCGACACCCGCTCGTCCTCCGTCAGTTCGCCAAAATTCAGCAGTCCATCGACGAACAGCCGCAATCCCTGGTCGGTGGGCAGCCGGCCGGCGCTGGTATGGGGCGCGAACAGCAGCCCGGCGTCCGTCAGGTCGGCCATGACGTTGCGGATAGTGGCGGGCGACAGGCTCATGGGCAGGCGGCGGGCGAGGGTGCGGGAACCGACAGGCTCACCAGTGGCGACGTATTGCTCGACGATTTCTCGCAGCACCGCGGCGGAACGTGCATCAAGCCCGGGCGGCAGCGGCGGCGGGGGCGCCGGGAAGGGCTGCGTCCGGCCCTGGAAGCGAGGGAAGCGGCCGGGCGGCGGGACGGACATGTTCATCGCTTGCACTCCAACTCGCGACAGTAGGGAGCAGGAGGGGTGGGGTCAATTAAATTAGGAATAGGCAAAAACCGGCTGCCCGCAGGCCGGTCTCTGCCCATGTGTCCCGGTCAACTTGAAAACGACCGAACCGCATGTTACCGCGTTCCCTCTAACCTGCATTATTGTTGAGGGAAAACGATTATGAATCTGGACTGGCCATGAGGCGGCGCGCGGCGATTGAGTCGATCCCCGATTCGCCCGAATCTGAAGCTTTTACAAAGATCTCCTGATGCCGCCAGTCGATAGCCGCTATCGGAAGGATATCGATGGCCTGCGCGCCGTTGCCATCATTCTCGTCATCCTGTTCCACGCTTTTCCTGAAATACCGAGCGGCGGATTCGTTGGTGTCGATGTCTTCTTCGTAATTTCTGGTTACCTCATCAGCGGAATCCTGATGAACGAGTTGCGGGCAGGCCGATTCTCGTTATTGGGGTTCTACGCTCGCCGCTGCCGCCGAATCGTGCCCGCCCTGGCGATCGTTCTGGTCACGGTTCTGGTCGCCGGCTGGATTCTTCTCTTGCCCCCGGAATATGTCGAGGCTGGCCGCGGAGTACTTGGCGGGGCCGCCTTTGTCTCGAATATAATGCTGTGGCAACAGATCGGCTATTTCGATGCCACGGCCGCGATGAAGCCGCTTCTCCATCTCTGGTCACTCGGCATCGAGGAGCAGTTCTACGTTATCTGGCCGCTGTTGCTTTGGGTTGCCTATCGATGGCGGGTCAATCTGGCAACGATGATCACCGTCCTGCTGGTGGTGTCTTTCGCCTTGATGATGCAATGGCCGCGGACCCAGGCCTTCTACTTCCTGCCGTCGCGGTTCTGGGAACTGCTGCTGGGTGGTGGCCTTGCGTATCTGGAGCGGTATTTGCCGGGGCGAATGGATGCCTTGCTGTCACGCCTGCTGTTCCAACGGGATCAGGTCGATGCCGAATCGATCCTTCCGCACGTCAAGGGCGGCCTGGCCGTCGCGATGCTTATGTGGAGCAGCGTGACTCTGGCGAACGATCCGACGTTCCCCAGTTGGGACGCTCTGCCGCCGACCTTGGCCGCATTCCTGCTCATCTCCGCCGGCGGTCGGGGCTGGGTCAATCGCGTCATACTGGCCAGTCCGCCGGCGGTGTTCATCGGCCGCATCAGTTTCCCGCTTTATCTGTGGCATTGGCCGCTGTTGTCATTCGCCCACATCATCGTGGGAGCAACGCCGCCGCTGCGAACGCGCATGGCGTTGGTTTTGCTGGCGGTCCTGCTGTCCTGGCTGACCTGGCGTCTTGTCGAGCGCCCCGTGCAGCGCTGGTTTCCAACGTCGTTCCTGGAGGGCAGGCGGTTCGGCGCCGTGGGGCTTGTGGCGGCATCGGTGTTCGTCCTGATC
This sequence comes from Rhodopila sp., assembly GCA_028291505.1. GTDB lineage: Bacteria > Pseudomonadota > Alphaproteobacteria > Acetobacterales > Acetobacteraceae > Rhodopila. The sequence goes on from JAQGHW010000831.1 coordinate 2,505, forward strand.
ATCGCGGGGTCGGCGGGTCGGGCCGTCATCGTTCATCACGGCTTCGCGTCACGGGTGGCGGACAGTACGCTGGAGGAGGACTCTCCACGGCAATTCATTGAATACACCGGTCGTATGAAGATGTGGAACAAGGTCTGCCAGCCGATTCCTGACAATTGGCCCACCTGGTGCATGTCGAACAAGCCTGACCAGGTCGGCTTCGCGCTTTTTGGCGACAGTCATGCGGAACATTACCTGCCGGGTTTGCTCGGTCCGGGGACCAGCTCGGACGGCTGGCTGTTTATCGGGCGGTCCGGTTGTCCGCCAGTGCTTAACGTCGATATTCTGCAGCAAGGGGTAGCCGTCCATTGCGATGAGGAGAACGCCTGGGCTCAAGTAGTTTTGGACCGCGACCACGACATCAAGACGGTAGTGATGTCGTCGCTGACGACGCCCTACTTTATGCCAAACCCGCCGTCGGCCTACAGCAGGGACAGTGTTTTCCAACTGACCTCGAACGGATATCGGGGCTCTTCCGAGGACATATACTACCAGGGACTAGCCGGCATGGTGTCAAACTTGCTTACCGCGGGTAAGCGGGTTGTCATCATGATCGATACACCAGAATTAAACTTCGAACTCGGCCGATGCGTCGCGAACCGGCGTCTTCAGTTTCTCCTCGCCGGCAGGAAGGCATTACCGTGCTACGTCACCCGTGCGGAATATCTGGAGCGAAAC
>JAQGHW010000866.1 GCA_028291505.1 Rhodopila sp.
GGGTGCTTCGCAGCGTCTACGCCTATCCCGCGGACCAATTCTCCAAGGCCCTGCGTGCGTTCGCCGGCCTGCCGAACGTCACACTGGAAGACCCTGCCCTCACCGCCGAGGCGCTCAACCGGGCGGACGGCGGCATGGACTTTGCGGACGCGCTCCATCTCTCGAAGGCGGCCGGATGCGCTGGCTTCCTAACCTTCGACCACCGCGTCGCCCAATCCACCAAAAAGCTCGGTGTCAACAAGGTCCGAACGCCTTAACCACATTCCGACACTGCGCGCGCACAACCAGTTGGGTCACAAAATGCCCCCCGCCGGGGTTGCCGTTGAACATAATCTGTAACTGCATTATAATCGCGACATGCAATTGCAGAGACCACCATGCCCAGAACCAGTCAGCACCCGAAGGAAAGTAGTTTCAATTTCCGCATCGACCCCGCGCTGAAGGCGGCCTTCAGCCAAGCGACGGAGGCCGAGGACAAACCTGCTGCCCAGGTTCTGCGCGACTTCATGCGAGCCTATGTAAAACAGCGCGAACGCCGGGCCTTTCAAATTGAGGCTCAGCGTCAATCGCTCGAAGCAGCAGACCATGCACGTGACCCGCGCACCGATGACTCCGTTTCGCTCAAGGAATTTGAAGCCTTGCTTAACGAAGACCATTTTTCCGATGAGTGGAAGGCGTGAAGCGCGGTGACCTTGTGACCATTGCCGTAACCGGCGATTACGGCAAGCCGCGGCCGGCGCTCGTCGTGCAAGCCGACGCATTTCGGGCTCTTGCCTCAGTGACCGTCCTGCGCCTGACCAGCGAGTTGCATGATTGGCCAACGTTCCGCGTCACGGTTCAGCCGTCCACCGCCAACGGTCTGCGCAAGCCCTCACAGGTCATGATCGACCGGGCGATTGCTTTACCGCGCGAAAAGATCGGGGCAGTATTCGGCTGCCTCGATGAGGCAACGATGTCCACAGTGGGCCAAGCCTTATTTGCATTTCTTGGCCTCGGATCGCTGGTATAAGCGCACGATCTAATCGATTGATTAACACAGTCCCGCACCCGGTCCCGCCGTCAGACCGCCTCGAAAATCTCGATCCAAAAGTTCGCGCGACCGCTCCGCGTCCCTCTAATCTGTCCGCTTAATCGACTAAATCTATGTCAAAAAACCTTAGAACTCCAACGCAACCGAACCCAACCTCACCCCCCAACCCGCTCGTCCGAATTAACTCCCAGCTGCTTCAGCTTCCGGTGCAACGCCGACCGCTCCATCCCGACAAACTGTGCGGTCCGAGAAATATTCCCCCCAAACCGCAGCAACTGAGCATGCAGATACTGCGTCTCGAACAAATCCCGAGCCTCTCGTAACGGCAAAGACATGATATCCGCCGTCGGGTCGATATTCAGCAGCGCCGGCGCCCGCGACCCAATCTCCGGCGGCAGCATATCCGCTCGGATTGGATCGCCCGAGTGCCCCGGCGCCATGATCAGCAGCCAGTCCATCAAGTTCCGCAACTGCCGTACGTTCCCCGGCCAGTCATAGGCCTGCAGCGCCGCCAGCGTATCCGCCGACAGCGCCCGCACCGGAATCCCCGAACTCTCCGCCGAACGCTCGATGAACTGCAGTGCCAGCACCGGCACATCCTCCCGCCGCTCCCGCAGCGCCGGGATCCGCACCGGAACCACGGCCAGCCGATAGTACAAATCCTCCCGGAACCGCCCAGACGCGATCTCCGCCTGCAGATCCCGGTTGGTGGTGGACAGCACCCGCACATCCACCTTCACCCTGGCCGACCCGCCCAGCCGCTCGAACGTCTGATCCTGCAACGCCCGCACGATCTTGCCCTGGGTCTCCAGCGGCATGTCGGACACCTCGTCCAGCAGCAGCGTCCCGGTATGCGCCCGTTCCAGCACCCCCGCCCGCCGCGGATGCGAAGCCGGATCGCCCCCGGCCTCCGTCCCAAACAGTTCTTCCTCAAAACGTCCCGGATTCAAAGTCGCGCAATTCATCACCACGAACGGCCCGGTCGACCGCCGCGACCGCGCATGGATCATCCGCGCAACGACCTCTTTCCCCGACCCGGCCGGACCAGCGATCATCACCCGGGACCCCGTCGGCGCCACCCGTTCCACCTGCGAACGAAGCTGTCCGATCAGCGCCGACTCACCGGTCAGCGTCGCCTCCGGACCAGCCCGCAGCCGCAGCTCCTGGTTCTCCCTGGCCAGCGCCGCCGCTTCCAGCGCCCGCCGCACCACCAGCAGCAGCCGGTCGGACTGGAACGGCTTCTCGATGAAATCGTAAGCCCCGTGCTGGATCGCGCCAACCGCGACCTCGATCGTTCCGTGGCCGGAGATCATCACCACCGGCACGTGCGGTTCCTCGCCGTGCAGCGTCTCCAGGATCGCGATCCCGTCCATCCGAGACCCTTGCAGCCACACATCCAGGATCACCAGCGACGGCCGCCGTGCCCGAAACGCGCCGATCGCCGATTCAGCATCGCCGGCAACGCGGGTTTCGTAGCCCTCGTCGCGCAGGATCCCCTCGATCAGCATCCGGATATCCGGCTCGTCATCGACGACCAGGATTTCATGCGCCATGCGACACCTGCCTCATCTCGGCGCCCAGCGAAACCACCCCACCCGAAACCGCCCCGCCCGCCGGGACAACCGCATGCCGAGGCAACATCAGGCTCGCAACCGCCCCCGGGCCATCATCCGGCTGATCCCCCCGCTTCAGGTCCCCACCATGGTCTTCCATGATCTTCTTCACGATCGCCTGTCCCAACCAGGTTCCCTTCGGCTTGTGTGTCTCATACGGTT
>JAQGHW010000882.1 GCA_028291505.1 Rhodopila sp.
GCAAACGCAAAGATGCGGCGTACCGGCGTGTGCGGAGCCACCGAAACACTGCTGATAGACCAGGCGATCGCCGCGACCCTGCTCCCGGTCCTGGCCGAGGATCTACGCGCTCTGGGCTGCTCATTCCGCGCTGACGAGGCAGCCCAAGCCGTGGTGCCCTGGCTGCCGCCCGCGGCGGAGAGCGACTTCGACACCGAATGGCTGGACTCGGTCCTCTCCGTCGCGGTGGTCGATGGCGTGGACGCCGCGCTGGCCCACATCGCCGCCCACGGCAGCGAACATACCGACGCAATCGTCACCGAGGACGCCGCGGCGGCGGAAAAATTCCTGCGCGGCGTGGACAGCGCGGTGGCACTCTGGAACGCCTCCACCCAGTTCTGCGATGGCGGCGAGTTCGGCTTCGGCGCGGAAATCGGCATCGCCACCGGACACATCCACGCCCGCGGCCCGGTCGGACTGGAGCAGTTGACAACATACCGGTATCTCGTACTCGGCACCGGCCAGGTGCGCCCCTGACGCACCAAAAGCGTCCGCGGACGGCAACAGCGCAGCGCCGTTCCAACGATCCATCCCACCAACCGTGTCATGACCGGGTTCGGCCCGGTCACCCACGACTTTGCCCCGCGCCGCACTCCAGGCAGCATCGCACCCGGAATGCCTAGTACCCGATCGCAGAGAAGCGTGAGTCGCGACGCGACCACGATTCGCCGCGTGAATCGGTGACTTCAAACCAAAACCGACGTATCGCGCTTCTATGATGCGCGATACTAGGCCCACCGATCCGATCCCCAAATTCGGCGACAGGCGGCGCATGCGTGTCGGCCTGCTCGGTGGGTCGTTCAACCCCGCCCATGAGGGTCATCGCCACGTCGCGGAACTGGCCATGCGCCGGCTCCGGCTGGACCAGATCTGGCTGCTCGTCTCGCCGGGAAATCCGTTGAAGCCGACCGCCGGGATGGCGCCGTTCGCCGATCGCCTGGCCGGCGCGGCCGGGATCGCGGACGGCCGCCGGGTCCTCGCCAGCGGCACCGAGGCGACGTTTCGGACCCGGTACACCGTTGATACGATGCGGCTATTGCTGCGTCGGTTCCCGGCGGTGCGCTTCGTCTGGATCATGGGCGCGGACATCCTGGAGCAGCTTCCGCGCTGGCGCCGCTGGACCGATATCGTGCGGCGCTTGGCGTTCGTGGTGCTGCCGCGACCAAGCTATTCGCATCGCGCGCTTGCGGGACAGGCAGCGCATCGGCTACGGGCGGAACGCCGGCCGGCCAGGGAAGCCCGTTTGCTGCCGGGTGCCGCGCCCGGGTGGGTGTTCCTGCCGGGCCGCCAGACCGCTGTCTCCGCCACCGCCATCCGCCAAGCCGCCGCCATCCGACACGTCGCCAAAGGACATGTGCCATAACCAAGACGCCGAAGGTTTCGTCCTCCCCCGCCAGGCATAAGCCGGCGCCGCGCAAGACCGCCGTCAAGCCGAAACTGCCGGAGGCTGGCGTGGTGCCGGGCAGCCCGCGAAAGAAGACGATCGCAGCCGGGCCGAAGAAGGCCGCCGCGGGTCCGCGCGTCAAGAAGGTAAAGACCGAGTCGTCGGAACTCGACCGGTTGCAAGCGGTGATCGTCGGCAGCCTCGACGACGACAAGGCGGAGAACATCATCACCATGGACCTGGAAGGGAAGGCGATGTTCTGCGACCGGATGGTGATCGCGTCGGGTCTGGCGGACCGGCAGATCAGCGCGATGGCGCAGCATCTGAGTGAGAAGCTCAAGGATGCCGGCCTGAAGCGCGTGCAGGTTGAGGGCGCGGGCGGTTCGGATTGGGTGCTCATCGATGCCGGCGACATCGTCGTGCACCTGTTCAAGCCGGAGGCCCGGACGATGTACGCATTGGAGAAGATGTGGGGCGAGGATCTGGACGAAGCGGTCTGAATGGATCGGTCCAATCCGCCGGTCGGTTTTCTGGCCTCGAAACGAAATCCCGGGGTGGCGCGTCGGCGGGCAGCGATCGCCGCCATCTGCGGCCGGACGACTAGAGTCAAGTCACAGTTACGGGGTGGCACTGCAATTGGTTACACGACCTTGCGATCATATTCCCCCCGCCCGGTATATTTCCGCGCTTGGCGCAAAACTGAGATGCTGCACCGCGGTATAATCATCTGCCGCTCATGCGCCCATCTGTCCGTTCGTTGAAGCCGGACATCCCGCCCGACTGAAATGGATGGAGAATCCGATGAAAAACCTTGTTCTTGCAGCCTTCGCGGCCCTGAGCCTGACCGCTGCCATCGCGCCGCTCGCGAATGCCGCCACCTACCCTAACGGCAGCACGGTCGGTGGAGACGCGCAGGCCACACGGATGCAGCAGACTGGCTCGTACAGCAACTAGAGCAACATCAGCCTGACTGGGACAGTCAGGGTGAAAACGCTCTAAGGCGTAGCGCCCGCGGGCTGAGGGGTTCGTCGCCATCGGCGCCCCTCGGCCGGGCCCGCGGACCGCTTTCGTCATCCCGGCAAACGGAACACCAGTCTCGAATTGCTTCTGGCTCGACGGCCACCTGGAAATGGACTGGCAGGCTGGCTCGCTTCTACCCCATCTCATCATTCCACGGCTGCCCGCAGCCCCGCCCCAGCGGCCAACGGGCATAGCGGCAGCGCCGCCGCCAGCATGGCCGTCAGCAGCAGCAGATGCGGCCTCGGCGAAAATCCGCCCGCCGCCGCGTCCGCCGCCGCGGCGCCGAAGATCAGCACCGGCATGACCAGCGGCAGCACCAGCAGCGGCAGCAGCACCCCACCCCTGCGCGCACCCAGCACGATCGAGGCCGCCATCGTGCCGAACAGCGACAACAATGCGCTGCCCGGCAGCAGACCGGCCAGCAGCGCCGGGATACCCTCCTCCGGCATCCGCAGCATCACCGCCACCGGCCCAGCCGCGAGCAGCAGCGGCACCCCGGTCACCAGCCAGTGCGACAAGGCCTTCGCCGCGGCGATACCGAACGCCGGCAGCCCGGACAGCAGCAGCAGATCCAGCGACCCATCCTCCAGATCCGCGCCGAACAGCCGGTCCAGCGGCAGCAGCGCCGCCAGTAGCGCACACACCCAGACGATCCCCGGCGCGATCCGCCCGAGCGTGTCCGGCGCCGGCCCGATCGCCAGCGGAAACAACGACGCCGTCACCAGGAAGAACAGCAGCGCCGCCAGCGTATCCGCGCCGTGCCGCACCGAAAGCCGCAGGTCGCGCGACAGCACCGCCCAAAAAACCTTCATCAGCCCAGCCGCAGTTCAACCGCGTCCGGCAGCGGCAGCGGCACATGGGTCGCCGCCACCACCATCCCGCCCCGCGCCCGATGCGCCGCCAGCAGCAAACCGAACCGCTCGATCGACCCGGTATCCAGCCCCAGCGTCGGCTCATCCAGCAGCCACAGCGGCGCCACCGACAATACCAGCCGAGACAGCGCCAGCCGCCGCTTCTGTCCCGCCGACAGCATCCTGGCCGGCAGGTCCGCCAGCGCCTCCAACCCCACCGCCGCCAGCGCCGCCCCAACCGGACGACCGGAAACCGCGGCGGCGAAACGCAAATTCTCGGTCACCGTCAATCCCGGCTTCACCGCGTCCTGATGCCCGACATACGCCACCAACCGCCCATGGCCGGCCAGATCCGAAAATGCATCGGCCCCGTCCCACAGCACCCGCCCAGCCGCCGGCCGCACCAACCCCGCCAACAGCCGCAGCAGAGTCGACTTACCCGACCCGTTCGGCCCCGCTAGCACCAGCGCCCCCCCAGCCGGCAACCGAAACCCAAGGTCGCGGAAAACCAGCCGCTCCCCACGGAATACCGCAACGTCCTCTGCCGCCAGCATGCTGATCCCTGCGTTCACCCGGTGGACGATCACCGGCCGGTGTGGTTAAAGCCCGAGGTCGTGAATATTTCATCCGCGGCGTGCACTCCACCCCACGCCGCCTTACCGGAAGGCACCCCGCGAACCGGGGCGAAATGGGCGCAATGACCGCAGTCGGGCACGATACAATAAAAGCACGCCGCACACTGACAGTCGAAGGTAAGCCATACGATTATTTCTCTCTCCCGGAGGCGGCAAAGACCCTCGGCGACATCTCTCGACTGCCCGTCAGCCTGAAGGTCCTGCTGGAGAACGTTCTGCGCTTCGAAGACGGCCGTAGCTACAAAACCGATGACGCCAAGGCGATCGTCGGCTGGCTGGAGAAAGCCAGCAGCACCAAGGAAGTGCCGTTCAAGCCCGCCCGTATCCTGCTGCAGGACTTCACCGGTGTGCCCGCCGTCGTCGACCTTGCCGCCATGCGCGACGGCCTGACCCGCCTCGGTGGCAACCCCGCCAAGGTCAACCCGCTGGTCCCCGTCGACCTCGTGATCGACCACTCCGTCATGGTCGACGTGTTCGGCCGCGCCGACGCCCTGCAGAAAAACGTCGACATCGAGTTCGAACGTAATGAAGAGCGTTACAAGTTCCTTCGCTGGGGCCAGGACGCCTTCGACAATTTCCGCGTCGTTCCCCCCGGCACCGGCATCTGCCACCAGGTGAACCTGGAATACCTCGGCCAGTGCGTGTGGACGTCGACCAACGGCGGCACCACCTTCGCCTATCCCGACACCCTCTACGGCACCGACAGCCACACCACCATGGTCAACGGCCTCGGCATCCTCGGCTGGGGCGTCGGCGGCATCGAGGCCGAAGCCGCCATGCTCGGCCAGCCCATCGCCATGCTGATCCCCGACGTCATCGGCTTCCGCCTGACCGGCAAAATGCCCGAGGGCGCCACCGCCACCGACCTCGTCCTCACCGTCACCCAGATGCTCCGCCGCAAGGGCGTAGTCGGCAAATTCGTCGAGTTCTTCGGCCCCGGCCTGGACGACCTCGGCCTGCCCGACCGAGCCACCATCGGCAACATGGCCCCGGAATACGGCGCCACCTGCGGCTTCTTCCCGGTCGACAAGGTCGCCCTCGACTACCTGCGCCTGTCCGGCCGAGACACCCACCGCATCGCCCTCGTCGAAGCCTATCTCAAGGCCCAGGGCATGTTCCACGAGCCCGGCAAGCCCGACCCGGTCTTCACCGACACGCTGGAACTGGACCTGTCCACCGTGCAACCCAGCATGGCCGGCCCAAAGCGCCCACAAGACCGGGTCCTGCTCAAAGACATCAGCACCAGCTTCAAAGCCGACCTGACCAAGGGCCTCGGCGTCCCCGCCAACGAAGCCGGGACATCGGTCAAAGTCGAGGGCAAGAACTACGAACTAACCCACGGCGACGTGGTGATCGCCGCGATCACCTCCTGCACCAACACCTCCAACCCCTCGGTCCTGGTCGCCGCCGGCCTCGTGGCCCGCAAGGCCAACGCCAAGGGCCTGAAGCCGAAACCTTGGGTAAAGACCTCGCTGGCACCCGGGTCCCAGGTCGTTACCGAGTATCTCGACAAATCCGGCCTGACTGCCGACCTGGACGCACTCGGTTTTGAAACGGTCGGCTACGGCTGCACCACCTGCATTGGCAACTCCGGCCCGCTGGAAGACGCCATCGTCGACGCCATCGAGGACAACAGGCTCGTCGGCGCCGCCGTCATCTCCGGCAATCGCAACTTCGAGGGCCGCGTGCACGCCAACGTCCGCGCGAACTACCTCGCCTCCCCGCCGCTGGTCGTCGCCTACGCCCTGCTCGGCAAAGTAACCATCGACATCACCACCGAACCGCTGGGCATTGGCACCGACGGCCAGCCGGTCTACCTGCGCGATGTCTGGCCAACCAACAAGGAAATCGCCGACGTCATCGCCACCAGCCTGTCACGCGACCAGTTCCTCAAGCGCTACGGTGAGGTCTTCAAAGGCCCGAAACAGTGGCAGGCGATCGAGGTCGATGGCGACAACGCCACCTACCGCTGGTCCGACGGTTCCACCTACGTCAAGAACCCGCCCTACTTCGACGGCATCACGATGGAGCCCGCCCCAGTCGGCGACGTCACCGGCGCCCGGGTCCTGGCTGAACTGGGCGACAGCATCACCACCGACCACATCAGCCCCGCCGGCTCGATCCGCAAGACGTCCCCGGCCGGCGAGTACCTGATGGAGCGCCAGGTAACCCAGGCCAACTTCAACAGCTACGGTGCCCGGCGCGGCAACCACGAGATCATGATGCGTGGCACCTTCGCCAACATCCGGATCCGCAACGAGATGCTGAAGAACGTCGAAGGCGGCATGACGAAGCATCTGCCCTCCGGCGAGGAGATGCCGATCTACGACGCCGCGATGCGCTACAAGAAGGAAGGCGTGCCGCTGGTCATTTTCGGCGGCAAGGAATACGGCACCGGCTCATCGCGCGACTGGGCCGCAAAGGGCACCATGCTGCTCGGCGTCAAGGCAGTCATCGTTGAGAGCTTCGAGCGTATCCATCGCTCGAACCTGGTCGGAATGGGCGTCCTGCCCCTGGTCTTCAAGGAAGGCACCGACCGCAAGTCACTCGGGATCGTCGGTGACGAACTGATCGACATCACCGGCCTCGATACGATCACCCCGCGCATGGAACTGTCGCTGGTGATCCATCGCGCCAACGGAACCGTGGATACCGTGCCAGTAATCTGCCGGATCGATACGGTCGACGAGGTGGCCTACTACCAGCACGGTGGCATCCTGCAATACGTGCTGCGCGGCATGGCAAAAGCAGCCTGATCGTCGTCGCGCGATCGAGGCGGGAAGGGGCTGGCGGTTTCGCGCCGGCCCCTTAAACTGCACATTGCCGGGCGTCACTCTATCATTAGTGCAGGGAATGCAACCGCTAAACAATCAAGCGGTCACGGAGTTGCACTGAGCTTGGACGGAGTTTCACGAAGAGGATTATAGTAAGGCTGGGGTGCTATTGAGTCTCCGGTCAGGACCTGGACCCGCGTACCGACCACGGGATACATGGATTGTAACAGAGCACACTATTACCTTAAACAAACGAATATTTGACGCATTTGAATCCGACGAGCGTAGGATTTTTGATCTCACCAAGCGACTTGGTTCCGACGGGACTGTGGCCATAGCGGCGACACACGCCGGTATACCACTTCCTGATCCCGTCCCGGGTCCTGAGTGTGATGTGCTTTGCTCGGTGAAGCTCCGTCTAAACACCGTGTAGCTCCGTGACCGCTTGATTGTTTCGGCCTATCCCCAAACCGCGTCGCCGAAATTAACCCCCGGTAAACCAGTACCGGCGATAATCACGAGATGACCCTAACCTACGACAGCGCTTTGACGCGGCAGATAATCGGATTGGCGATGCGGGTGCATACTCGCCTCGGGCCAGGATTACTGGAAAGCGCCTACGAACGTTGCCTCTGTCATGAGTTCGAGCGGAACGGTGTTCCGTACGCACGGCAGGTCGATCTGGCGCTGGAGTACGATGGCGTTGTGCTCGAATGTGGGTATCGTGCGGACATCATCGTCAAGGGCGACGTACTGCTCGAACTGAAATCCGTCGACTATGTGTTGCCACTGCATGAGGCCCAGCTTCAGACCTACCTGACCCTGAGTGGTTGTCACGTCGGACTTCTGTTGAATTTCAACACCGTCCTCCTCAAGGACGGCATTCGCCGCCGAGTCATGTGAGACCGCAACGACCGCTGCTCCGTCTGAGCGTGAATTGATCAAGGCCCACACGGCCGGACAGGAGCCGCGCAAGACCCGAGGCCTGCGCTCAGGGCAATGGCCCAGTCAGGCCGGGCGTGGTCAACTGGATGAGCAAACCACTAGAACGCGATAGTTTCAAATAGGTTCAACCTGACCTATCCCATCCTAAGAGCTTCACCATGCCCGACTTCGACCGCGCCGCGATGGACACAATCTTCACCCCCAGGCGCGTGCCGTCTCAAGGCATCGAGCTCCACACGCTGCAAGGCGGCAGCGGGCCACTGCTGATCCTCGCCTCGGGGTGGCCGCAATCCCTGTACACCTGGCGCAAGGTCATGCCGGCACTGGCACAGCAGTTCCGCGTCGTCGCCTTCGACCCGCCCAGCATCGGCGATTCCCCCGCACCCAAGGGCGGCTACGACCTGATCAACATCGCGACCCACATCGACCCGCTACTCGACTCCCTCGCGGCCGAGGATTGCCTGTTGGTCGGGCACGATATCGGCGCCTGGATCGCCTACACCTACGCCGCCCACCGGCCCGTCCGAGTTCGCCGCCTGGCGTTGAT
>JAQGHW010000897.1 GCA_028291505.1 Rhodopila sp.
CGTCGCAACAGCATCCTCCGTCCCGCTGTTCGCAGCGGGAATCGTGCGGCAGGATGAGTCCCTGCAAACCTACCTGCCGGCCTTGAAAGCCGCGATCGAGGCGGCTCAACGCCGCAACGCGAAGCTCACCGCGCGGGCGCTGGTACTCGACACGGTGGAGCGTTAGTGTCCTGCCCCCGAAGTTGGTCGCACTTTGCGACGCACGTAGGGGACCGCTCGCTCGGGCTCTTCCAACTTGAACCGAGGTGATCTGCAATGGATGAATACCTGAAAGTGGGGCAGGGCGTGCCGAACCCGGTCGGACACGCGTCGGCTGTCGCATATCTGAACAAGGTTTTGCCGCTGCTCTGGGCGACCGCTTACCCGTCAAAGGGCGGGGAACTGCTGACGGTCACGCTTGGGGGCGACATGGGCAAGGAAGGCGCGGTGAGCACAATGTTCGACTTGCGCTCCAGAAAATCGGCGACGGACGACCGGGTGGTAGCGGTCTGGGGAGTGTCGCGGGCGGAGCCGGCCAACACGCGTGATACTGGTCGGATGGCGGGCTTTCTTAGCAAGGTGTGGTCGAACAACTATCCGGGCCGTGACCGCGGACACTTCTTCGCGCACACGATGGGTGGCGGAACGGACATCAATCTGTTTCCGCAGCTTGCATCAGTGAACCGTGGCGGAGAGTGGCGGCGGATGGAGCGGTATGCGGTGGAACATCCTGGGACATTCTGCTTTATCCGGCCGATCTACGCAGACGCAAGCTGGACGCCGGCGCAACTGGAATACGGCATTTACAAGATGCCGCCGGCCGACGCCTTCCAATTCTGGGGAAACCTGTTTCCAAATTGATGATTTGAACGAAGGATAATTTTCGGTTTCCGCGGAACAATAGAAATAAGCCAACCGCTGTCAGCAACCAGATCGTTTCAACCCAAACCTTTTTGTCCGGCGCCGGTCAAGGCGATCCCACATCCGCTACTGAACGCTCGGGCAATGAAAATCCTGCAGCACCCCCGCCGCGAACGGGTTCAGCACCGAGCCCGCGCGAATTTCGAACACCGCCTCCCGGTCGCCCACCTGGAACGTCAACGTGTAGCGTTCGGGCGAGTTCCCTTGCTTCATCCGGGCACGGCCAAACATGCGGAACATCGCCCATGGTCCGGTGTCCTGCAACGCCGCCGATCCACCGCTCGGCGGCGGATCGAACACCAGCCGCACCGTCTGCGTCCGTGTCGGCCCCGGCCAGGTGATCTGAGTTGCGCGCGGCGGTCCATGGATCGACACGATCGTGGCGCCGTCCAGGTCCAGGGTCGCCTGCTTGGCACCAGTATCCAGGCTGATCGGCGATATGTCGAAGCGAACCGAGGGCGTGGTCCCGCCGCCGGCAAAGAACAGGTCACGGATCGTCGCGGCACGCTGGAATTGCGCCAGATCGGCCGGCGTGACGGGCGCAACGATGCCGTCCACCGGTTGCAACTGCCACGCCTTGCCCGAGGTATCGACATACGGCCGAAGTTGGGTGTTGAAATATCCGTCAAGCAACCCGCCCGGCGCGAACATACGGGCGAAATCGTCCATCGGCACCTCGCTTGCCGCGCCTGCCACGAACGGATAGCGCCCATTGACCGCCAATCCGCACAGCGATGCCGGTCCGCCGGTGCCGTTATAAGCCACCACCATCTGCTGTTTGGCGTTGCCGCCGCGCAACGCTGTGCCGCTGGTGGACATCGACCCCAGCCAACGGGACAGCGGCAGCGGCTGACGTTGCGCCTCGGCCCGTAGCGCCAGGGCGGGGTCGTCGCCCACCGGCGGCGTCGGCGCCGTGGTGCCGACCGGCAGCGCCGCCATCTTGGCCAGTTGCTGCTGCAAATCGTTCAGCGACTTCAGCACCAGGTCGATCGGCGCGCCCGGCCCGCTGCCGACCAGATCGCGCAGCGGCTTATAGTGCTCGTCCACCTCGTGCCCCGGCGGCAGCGCCGCCGCCTGACCCGGCTGAACCGTTCCGAACAAAGACGTCAACCGCTCATTCACCGCCGGCTGCGCCGCTCCGCCCGCCGCCTTGTCCGCCGTCAACGCCATTCCGGCCGGCGGCACGGACAGCGTCACCTGCCGAACCACCGAGGCAAGCACATCGCGCATCGGCGACTGCGGTGAGGCCAGTATGTAAAGGTCCTGCGCCGCCTGCGAGAGGCTGCGCAGCGGCACCACATTCAAGTCGTTCAGCATCGCGTCCCAGGACTGGATGTAATCCGCCTCGTACAGCGCGATGACGTCCCGCTCCAGCGCTCCCATCTGCGGGCCATTCGGATCCAGTTCGGTCTTTACCCCCAGCACCCAGCTTTCCGATGCAACGCTCTTTGCTGCATCGACCAGTCCGGGCAGCAGCACGCGGTGGAAACCGTCGATCGTCAGGAAGCCCGGGATGCCCTCATCCATCGGCTTGCCGGATGCGCGAACGAACACGCCGACACCAGCCGGGCCGAGTGCTTCGCGCGGCAGCCAGGGCTTCAGGCTCTGCGCCGCGGCCGACGGCTTGATACGCGAATACACCCGCAGCGCCAGTGGCACCCGGCTGAACGTGCTGCGCGCCTTGCCCACGAGGTCGCCATCCAGTTGCACCGCCGGCAGCGGATCGGCCAGCAGTGCATCCAGATGCTTCAGCAACGCGGTCCTCAATGGGGCATAGCCGGCGCCGGCGAAGTTCGCCTGCCAGTCCAGCATCATCCAGTCATGCACCAGACCGCGATCAATCGGGCCGCTGCTCCCCAGCATCAGATAGACCCTGGTTGCCTCGTAAAGAAATTCCGGCTGGTTCAGCCGGCCGCGCATCTGCGCCTCCAGCCGCCAGATCAGTCGCGGCAGCAAAGCCCGCTCCAGCGCATGGCGATAGACGATACGGGACGCTGTCGCCAGCTTGCTGTCCTGCGACAGGCCGAAGCTCCAGAAACCGCTGGCTTGGTCAGGATGTTCGATGCCGTGCGGCAGCCCGCGCGCCTGATCCAGCAGCGGAACGAGTTTCGGCAGGTCGCCATCGCTGACCGGGTCAAGGCGCATCCCTTGCGCGGTCTTTTCGTAGCCCTCCAACGCAAGCTGCGTCGCCGCGATGTCACGCGCGCCGTCGTGCCGCGCGCTCCACATGGCCCCCCCAGCCAGCACGCAGATCAACACCATCGCGGCGAATGCGCCCGCGCGCAGCAGCATGCGGCGCCGCGCAGCCTTCGGGCGCTGGGACACCAGCATCGCCTCGCCGAAGATGACGTCCCGCAACAATCCCGCCAGAAAATAACTCCGCCCCTGTTCCGGCCGCAAGCTCGGCAAGCGGCGCTGATCGAGCCCAAACGCGCGCGACAGCGATCCGGTCAGCCGGTCGATCGGCGTCCCCTCCTGCGTGCCGGAGGCGAAATAGGCGCCGCGCAGCATCGGCGCGCGCTCCAGCCGGGAGCCACCGAACGCCTCCCGGATAAACGCCGTCAGCGGTTGTTCCAGGCTGGCGATCTGCGCCGGAAAGCCGGCAATCATGACTCGCTGATCGGCACCGCGTTCGTCCTGAATGCGGGCCAGAAGCTGCTCATCCAGCCGGCCAACCAGCGCGTTGAATTCAGCCTCGAACAGTGCCACTGGCCCAGCGTCGCCGCTGTCCAGCGGAAACGTGGTACCCCAGACCTGGGCCCGCTTGTCGCGGTCGAGGCCGGAGAAGAACTCGGTGAAGCCGGCAATCAGGTCGGCTTTGGTGAACAGCAGATAGACCGGCATCCGCACGCCGAGTTTGGTTTCAAGCTCCTTGACCCGCTGACGGATCGCCCGCGCATGGCCAATTCGTTCCGCTTCCGGCGCACGGGCGATGTCGCTCAGGCCGATCGCCACCAGCACGCCGTTCAGCGGCTGCCGCACCCGGGTGCGCTTGAGCAGATCGAGAAACGCCTCCCAGCCCGCGCGATCCACCGCGGCATCGGAATCCTGGGTCGTGTAGCGGCCGGATGTGTCGATCAGCACCGCCTCGTCGGTGAACCACCAGTCGCACAGCCGGGTGCCGCCGACGCCGGCGACGGCGTCCTGACCCATCTCGGCAGCCAGCGGAAAGCGTAGCCCGGCATTCAGCAGCGCCGTCGTCTTGCCCGCGCCCGGCGGTCCGATGATCGCGTACCAGGGCTGTTCATACAGGTAACCGCGCTTGCCGTGGGCCTTCTTCAGCAGCGCCAGCGCGGTGGTCAGCTTGTCGCGCATCGCCGCGACTTCCTCGGCCTTGGCCGCTGCGCCCGACTCGGCCGCCTGGGCCGTCAGTCCGGCTGTCAGGGCGGTCTCACGCCGCCGTTTGAACACGTCGAGCAGAACGTTCATGCCCGCCCACACCGCGAACATGACCAGAATGATTACGAGCCTGACAAGCCAGCTTTCCAGCAGCAACAGCAGCGGGCCGAAGAACCAGACCAGGATGCCGAGCAGCGCTGTCCCGATAAAACTCAAAAACCAACGCGACAACAGGATCCCGAGGATCGACTTCATTCTTCCCTGCTCCTGGCCCGGCGTCCTAATATAACGCTTTCACCTTCCTGTCATCGTGATACCATCATAACGTTGCGCGCATGTGAGCAGGTTCACGGCTGACCGAGGCAAGCTTGGCACTGGTTCCATCCAACACCATCCTCAGCACCGACGTGATGGGACGCGTCGCCCCGCCGATCACCGCTTCGGTCGGGCGCGACGCGGCCAACCGGCCGGGCGATGTATTCGTCATCCAGTCACTGCTCAATGACCGACTGCCGAAGCCGCATTCACCGGTACCCGTGACCGGAGTAGCGGATGTTGGCACAACGCTGGCCATACAGGCCTATCAGGCGGTCATGGTGGACATGAACCCGCCCAGCGGAGTGGTCGAACCAGGCAGCAAGACCTACTATTCGCTGGCCGCCCGCCCGCTGGTAGACGACACGCCGAAGACGTCAGTCGGGCACTACGGCGAAGTCCCGCCGGAGGTGATCAACGCCGCAACGGCTTCACGCATTCGGTGGAACGTGCCGGCCTCTGTGACATTGGCGCAATGGGTTGTGGAAAGTGCCTGGGGCGCTGCCATGCCGCCCAACAGTAACAATCCGTTCGGCATCAAGGCCATCGCCGATCAGCCCGCGGTCGAAAGCCCGACCCGCGAGGTCATCGACGGCAACAGCGTAACGGTTGCCGCACGCTTCCGCAAATTCGATTCGTTGTCCGAGGCGTTCGACCAACATGGCAAGCTGCTTGCGACAGCGACCGTTTACAAGACCGCGATGGCGCAGGCGCAGGACCCCGATGCCTTCGCCGACGCGTTGACCGGCGTCTATGCAACCGATCCGCAATATGGCTTCACCCTGAAATGGGTGATCCACAATTACGGTTTCGTTCGCTACGATCACTGACCCCGCTACAGATCTGAAGCCTTGCGGACCCTGGAGGAACAGACTGGATTCGTAATGGATTTGCGCGTCCTTCATCCAATCGTCTGCTGCCCGGACCCTTCGGTCGAGCCGCACCTGGCGTCCAACGGGACCGAAATATGTCATTGATGGGAGCGGAAACAGCAGCGGAGGCGCAGTCGACCGCTTCAAACAGGAAGGTTGCACGTCGGCAACAGACTGTACAACCTGAACCAGTCAGGCCTGCGCCAGAACCTTCTTGTCGGTGCCGCATCATTCGGAACACTGGTCAACCTGGAAACGGCATGGCCGCCCGCGTCGCAGACTTCAGCCACCCGTCAGGCATGCCCCGTACAAAGGCCTCGCGCAGTCGCGCCGCTTCCGCCCCGGTCAGCCCAGCGCGACCCGGCAGAAAATACCGCGAGTCGTTGGTGTGCACCAGGAATGCCTGCGTCTCGTTCAAAATCAGGTCTTCGTCGGCTGTGTCGTAGCCTTCCCCACCCAGAAACCTGCGGAACCCAGCCCGTTGCGCGTCGTTCAGCGTCGTTTGCCAGAAGTTCCGAACGTAGGCGGCGTAAGCGGGATCGGTGAAGAACTGACCGTGCGACAGTTCGTGGTGCAGAATGGTCGCGCGCGCCGAACCGTCGATCTGCTGCGAAGCCACCTCGGGCGGAATCGAGATCAGCGCGCCGACCGCACCAGGGGCCAGCATACCTGCCTGCTTCAACAGCGCCCGCAGCCGAACCTCCTCGGCATCGAGCACGACCCCGTCGCGTTCGGCTGTCACAAAAAACCGGGCAATGTCGGCCACCCGATAGTCGTGCCCAAGGTAGTAGGTCTCCCGCGTGTCGCCGGCCTGGCGGATCGCGGCATCGAGGTCGGCGTCCGCCAGCACGCGATCGCGTGGCAGCCCCGCCTTCTCCACGAACGCGGCAACCCGGTCGAGCATATCGCCCTGCTGGCCCAGCGACGGGAATGACAGCACCAGCACCGCCGGAGCGTAGCGGAAGCGGAAGACCTGCAAGCTCGTTGCCTGCGCTGCCAGGATCGTGGCTTCATCGGCGAGTGGAGCATCAAGACCTGACGGAGCCCGCGGCGCGGCCAGTATCGCCGACCCGTCCGGCATGGCTGAGTGCGCCACGATCCAGAGGGCGAAGCCCCCGGTGGCCAGCACCGCGGCCAGCGCAAGGATCAGGATTACAACGCGCGGTGTCAGCCTGGCGGTGCGCCGGACAATCCGAATCGTCCGATCGTCGTCATCCTGGATGTCACCGTCCCTGCCGGGCGACACGGTGGCTGCTATCCCCCCATCGCTGGCCGCGCGGCCATTCGTGCCTCGATGACATCAGCCTCGAACACCGCCTCGGCGCCGTCCTTTGAACGGCTTCCCGCGGGCACGGTCAGCCAGGTGTTCCAGCCAAGCCGGGGCGGCGGATCGGCGGCGGCGCGCAGTTGCAAGGCCGGCACCGCGGCGGCAGTGGCGACCGGATTGATCGCAAACCCGGTGCCGAAGCCGAGATAGGCACGCACCAGGGCGACCAGACGTCCCAGTGTCGGCCGATCCGGCAGCAGCGCGGTGAAGCTCTCCCGGTCCAGCGGTCCGATCCGCAACACCACCCCGGCCTGCACGTCCCAGGCCCGCACGCCGATCGTCGCTTCATCCCGGACGGAATCGGCCGCCGCTGGGATCGGCGCAAAGCCGAGGCGGTTGAACTGCCCTACGATGCCACGGCCACTCAGCCGTGTCCGCTGCTCGGGCGGCAGCGCCAACCAGGCGCCGACGAACTGGCGGACCTCGACGGGTCGGCCTAGCCAATCCGAAATCAGGGCGCGCAGCCGTTCAGCGGATCGCGGCTGTGTGGTGAGAAGGCCCGCGTAGTGCATCAGCGGCTCTCGCCCCGCCGCCATCCGGTCAGCCAGATGCGGCGTGCCGTATCCGGTCAGTGCGAGAAGCGCCGCGGTCAGCGGATCCTCGTGGGCCCCGCCGCCTTGGCCGGACAGCCGGCCAATCTCCGAGATCCGGTTCGGACGGTATTTCGTCCCGGCGCGGGCGAACAGCGCGAGCATGCGGTGGGACAGCATATCGAGGAAGTCGCGCAGAGAGTCGGAACGGGACCGCAGCGTCGTGTTGACGTTTTCGGTGTAGCTGCGGGGCAATACGCCGGACGGGCCGGTCAGCCCCATGACACTGACGACCATATCCGGCGGTGTGCCCTCGTCTTTCAGGGTCAGCCCCAGAATGTCGGCCGGCGGATAGGCCAGGCCGGTGACCGAGCGGAAACGCACGACGCTGCCCGGATCAGTGGTGTGCGCCGCATGCAGCAGAACGCGGATCCCAGCGTCGAAGCTGAACCGGCGCGGATCGGTCGCCAGCCGCTCGAGTGGAGCGACCACCCCACGCTCCGCTGGAGAAACCACCCCACGCGGAGCGACCACCCCGCGCTCCGCCGGAGCGACGGGCGTCACAGCAGCACGCGAGCGCCGGCCCGAGCTGGCCACGACGCCGCGACCCCGCTCCTGCCTCGCAGCACGGCACGGGTCCGCACAAAGCTGTTGATGGTTGCGTGCAGGGCCAGGAACCGCTCCAGCACTGCCGCCAGCAGATAAAGCCCGGACGCCTGCCAGGTCCGTGCGTCGAATTCCAACGTCACATCGATCCCCCTGCAGAAGGAACCGACCCGTTCCCCTGGCACCCGCGCGGTGCCAGGCCGGGCGGTGACGCCGAGCAGACCGTCGATCGCGGCGCGAGTGTCGGGGGAATCGCGCAGATCGTACAGTCGCAGGATCTCCTTCACCGCGTCAGCGCCGCCCGTGCCGCCGACCAGCGACAGATGACCCAGCGACAGATGCGAAACGAGCCGCCAGAAGCCATGTTCGCGAAGCGGAGCCCGCAGCGGAATGGTCGGCGCCGTCAGGCAGGCGATGCGCGTGACGCCGGCCACACCTTCCACCAGTTTCAGATACGGATGTCCGCCGCCGAAGCGCAGATCAGCCGGCAGATCCCGGTTGGTGCACAGCGCATCCACCGAAAGCACCGAATCGGCCGGTCGTTCAGCGTCAAAGCTCGGGTCGTACGGCGCAAGGAACACGTCCGTTCCGGTCAGCGGCGCCGCGGAGTGGCGGCGCACCGGATGGTAAAAGCCGCTGGTATCGCCGCTGGCCTTCATCGGGCTCGCCTCGGCCAACCGGTAGAACGGTTCCCAGGGACGGAAGGATCCGTCGGGCCGGGTCTCCCGGACCCGCGTCACGCTCCAGACTTCCAGCGCGCCGGTGCGGCGGACATCCGGCTCGATGCGATACTCGGTCGCCGTGTGCGTCAGTGCCATCGGCTCGCAACGCTGCGGGAACAGGTTGACCACGGGTGTGCAGCCCAGCACCAGCGCGTCGTTGCCGACCGCCCGTTCCAGTTCGGGAATGGCGCGATCCAGATAGACGAAAATATCCATCCGGTTGCCCCCGGAAATCAGCGTCTTGGCTTCCAACCCGCCGAAATCCAGGAACAGGAACTTCTCCGGGCAGGCGAAATATTCCGACAGCAGGCGGAAACCGGCGAAGCTGCGGGCCGGCCAGGGGAACAACGCCTCATCGGCTGCAAACCCAACCGGTTGGACCGCACTGGATGGGATTAGCACCGGGTCGGGGTCGTTGGGGCCTTCCGCCAATGCAATTCCGACGACATTCCGGCACAGCAGTTCGTACAGCGGCAGCGAAATGTTCGATGCCGCGCGCAGGAAGGCACGCAGCCTGTCGACCCCGAGCGAGGTGAATGTCGCCTCCGCGGACGCGCATTTCAGACCGATGCGCAGCACACCGACCGCACCGGCCGCGCGCGGATTGACCGGCGCTGCCAGCGGCAGGCCCGACAACCGGACACTCTCGATTTCGACCGGCCAGAGCGTGGTCGGATACACCGTGCGGAACCGGCAGCTTTCGCCCCGCACCGGTTCGGTGTCCAGCGGCAGCGCGGTGGGGATCCGGCACGGCACCTTCAGGTCCGGCTTGCAGACAAACTGGACGATCGCGCTCGACGGCAGCGGCGCCAGATAATGCGGATACAGCACGCCCAGAAGCGCGTCCGTCAGTTCGGGGAATTCGTCGTCGAGCCGGTGATGGACCCGCGCAGCCAGGAAGGCGACACCCTCCAGCAGCCGCGCGACATGCGGGTCGTCCACGGAATCCTCCGCCAGCCGCAGCCGTCCGGCGATTTTCGGGTGCGCCGCCGCGAACTCCGACGCAAGGGCGCGGATCGCATCCAGTTCGCGGTTGTAATAGGGCAGCAGCGCGTCGGACATCGGCGGACTTAGCCCTCATCACGGGTTCGAACGAGCACATCGGCCGTGGTCGGATCGACCGTTGTGTCGAACGAGATCGGTTCCGGCGCAGGTTCCGCATGCAGAATGGCTTCAATGCGCAGCCGCAAGGTGGCGTCCTTGCGATCGTCCTGGGACGTCAGCTTGACACGAACCGAGCGGAAACGCGGCTCGAAGCGGCGGATCGTATCCTCGATCTCCCGCCGCAGCACTTCCTGGTCGCCGCTGCCGTGGAATCTGCCGCCGGTACAATCGGGAATGCCGTAGTTGAGGGGGGAGACCGCAATCTCCTTGAGGCTCGCCTGCCAGGACTGCCAGCGCCGCCGCGAATTCAACAGCGCCTCGATGTCCCGGCGCACGGACTGGCGCAGAATGGCCATCGCCTCGCTCGGCGAGATCGGGGCGTCATGCGCCTTCTCCGGCGCCTCGTCGATCAGCCGGTCGAGCAGCGGAAGCTGAGCGCGAAGCGGCAGGCGTTGGGCCGCGCCATCGCGCCCCGGGACAGGGCGACCCGGCGCCGGACGCCCGCGGCTACCGCTCACGCCGCCTCCGCCGGCGCGTCGAAGCCGATCTCGGTCACATCCATGACGGAAACCAGGTCCTGGCCGGCCAAAAACATGCGCTGGCCGACGCCGCGCACCGGGCCCCCCGAACCCTCGATCCAGTCCGTCGCCCGGCCCAGCCGCAGTTCGTCGCCCAGGTCGGGATTGTCGTCCCCGTAGATCGCCGGCAGATACACGACCCCATCCGGCCCACCCCGCACCGACATGCTGACACGACGCCAGTACAGGTCGCGCGCCCGTTTCGGTTTGTCGAATGAGATCGTCTCGATGCACTCCGTCGGGATCCAGAAATACTTCCCGGTCGTCGTCAGCACCTCGAAATATCCGGCCAGCAAATCGTCCGCATCGCGAAAATCGTCGAATGCCGTGCCGTCCACCGTGCCGGTTACCCGCGGGCGAAGCGCCTCGGCCTGTGCTGCCAGCGCCGCCGTCTCGGCTGCATCGCCGGCCCGTAGCGCGATGAAGGCCCGCAGCGTCAATGCCAGTGCCGGGGTCGGCTCGCCCAGGAATTCGGGCAGCCGCCCATCGCGACGCTGTTGGCGTCGCGCCATGTC
This sequence comes from Rhodopila sp., assembly GCA_028291505.1. Taxonomy (GTDB): domain Bacteria; phylum Pseudomonadota; class Alphaproteobacteria; order Acetobacterales; family Acetobacteraceae; genus Rhodopila. The sequence goes on from JAQGHW010000897.1 coordinate 10,809, forward strand.
GGCCCGCAGCAACTGGCGGAACTCGGCGATGACAACAGCGGCCTGTGGATCGACCACACTGCCCGCGTCCAGGATGACGTCGGCCCGTTCCAGGTTGCCGGCGAACAGCAGCAGTTCCGCCAACAGCACGCGCGGGGCCAGATCGGCGGGTGCCTTGCGCACCGCGGCGTTGGCGGCGGCCACCGCATCGGCCAACCTGCCGCTCCGGAACAACGCCCCGGCCGTTTCCTGACTGTCAATCATGGCTGTTGCTCATGGCCGGATTTCCCCCAAGCGAACCGGCGCGTTACCCGCGCTGTCCCGGTGATGCGATTTCGGTCACGAGGCGGAATGTCGCCGCCACGTCATCGAGTTGAAAATGCGGCTGTAACTGGATCGTGCAGCCGAAAACGCCGGGCCGGCCAGGGCGTTCGGAAACCGTGACCCGGCCAGCCATCAGCGGCTGGCGGGCGCGGGTTTCCGGCCCCGCGTTGATCGCGGCATTGACATAGCCGTTCAGCCACGCCTGCAGCCGCTGTTCAATCCTCGCCGGGGTCTCCAGTGTGCCCACCATGTCGCGCACCATCACCTTGATGTAATGCGCAAAACGCGACGCACACAGCATCGCGTTGACCTGCGAGGAGATCCGCGCGTTGGCCGTCGCGGCCTCGCCGCTCGAGCCGGCGTAGCTGCGAGGCCGCTGCAGGCTGCCCATCGAGGTAAACGCTGCGTCCACACCATACGGTAGCGCGGTGAGTGGGATCAGACCCGCCTCGACCAGCATCCGCTCCTGCCCATCATGCAGCACCAGATCGAGTGGCGGCCGTGACCAGACACCCGGCGGATCGGTGGTAAATCCCTCGACCGGCAACTGGGTGACGACGCCACCGCCTTCCCGATCCGTGTCGATGCCACGGATATCGGCGGGCCAGGCATGATTGGCGAACGCCCGCGCGACCACGGCGGCAAACGGATAACCCGCCGACATCCAGACCCGGTTCACCGCACGCGGGGCATACTCCGCATAGCGGAACCCGTCGGCGCGCGCCGGATCGTCCGGCCAAGGCGGCCGTGCCAGCACCCGGGGCATCACGACACAGACGAAGCGCATGTCGTCCCGCCCGGCCAGGCTGCGCCACCGGTCATGCAGCGGCTGACGCAGCGGCGACGCCGGATCGGACGCCATCGCGAGATCGGCAAATTCGTCCACGTCGAACAGCGTCGGCGAAGCCGCCAGCACGACCATCGCGAAGGCGGCCGCGGCGATCGAGGAAAGCCCCGCGATCGCCGCGACGTCGTCGGTCGGGGCCTGCACACTGGCCCGGTGCCGCACTTCGTGGTCGATCAGCAGCAGGCCGAACGGCTCGCCGCCCGGCATGCCGAATTCGCTCTCATAAATCTGCCGGAACAGGTTGCTCTGGTCGAATTCCGCGGCGCGTTCCAGGTCACGGCAGATTTCCGCCCAGGCGACGCTGAGCAGCCGGACTTTCACCCGGCCGCCAGGCTCCAGCCCGCCGACGAGCCAGGCCAGCCCGCGCCAGGAACCTTCCAGCTTCCGCGTTCGGGGCGCGTGCAGGATGGCGTCGAGCTGTTCTGACAGCAGCGCGTCGATGCACGCGATGTCGCGGTCAAGCGCGCCGCGCATGGCTTCGGGGTCCAACAACAAGCTCGCAGCGGCCGCGCCGCCGAACCAGCGCCGCAATGCCAGTCCGGGGCCGTCAACCGCGAATTCCGCGAGTTGCCGAACCTGGTCCGAATGCCGGCTGCCGAAGAACCGCCCGGACAGCACGGCGTCGCGGAGCGGCAAAGCTGCGGGCGCTTCTGCGTCGCCGGGGCCGGGCAGCCTGGTCAGGGCAGCAGGCGTGCTCACGCCGGCCCAGCATCGGTGTCGGGCCTGCGCTGCCTGGTGTCCCGCCCCCGAAGTTCGCCGCATCGCGAGGCGGACGTAGGGGACACGCAAGCCACTGAAAACAAAGAGCCAATGCCAAACACAAAGCCGGTATCGCGAATTCTGAGGTTCGCAACTATGGCGGACTTCACACCCGGGACGCTAGTGTCCTGCCCCCGAAGTCCGTCGCATCTTGCGGCGCACGCAGGGGACCAGCAGGCCACTGAAAACACAAAGCCAGTGTCGCGAATTCTGAGGTTCGCAACTATGGCGGACTTCAGATTCGGGACACTAGTACCGCGCATCATGGAAGCGCGATCCATCGGGCTTGGTTTGATGCATCCGACTCACGCGGCGAAGCATGCACCCGCTGCTTTGCGATCGGGTACGGGTCATCGCCGCTGTCAGGCCTTTTTCGGGATGCTGGCGACGAGTCGCATGCTGGTCGTAAGCTCCTCCATCTGCAGCCATGGGCGCAGGTGGGCGACGGCGTTGTACGACCCGGGCTTGCCAGGAATTTCCCTGACTTCGACCCTCGCCTCCCGCAACGGTTTCAGCATCTTCGACTCGGCGCCGGATTTCTCGTTGCCGTTGACGTAGTTGCCGATCCAGCGATTCAACCAGATCTCGCAGTCCGAAGCTTCCATCAGGCTGCCGATCTTGTCGCGCGCCATGACCTTGAGGTAATGCGCGAACCGCCCCGTTGCCATGATGTAAGGCAGCCGCGCCGAGATCGCGGCATTCGCCGTCGCCTCCGGCCGGTCGTATTTCTTCGGTTTCTGCACCGTCTGGCTGCCGAAGAACACCGCGTAATCCGTGTTCTTGTAGTGACACACAGGCAGGAAACCGAGGTTGGACAATTCGAACTCGCGCCGGTCGGTGATGCCGATTTCGGCCGGGCACTGACTGTCCAGGTCGCCGTCATCCGACTGAAAAACATGCATTGGCAGGTTTTCGACCTTGCCGCCGCCCTCGGCACCACGAATTGCGACGCAAAAGCCGGTCTTGGCGAAGGCGTCCGTCATCCGCGCGCCCATGACATAGGCGGCGTTCATCCAGCAATAGTCGTGATGCCCCATCGACTTGGCAGCGCCGGATTCGTCGCTCGGCGCTTCCTCGTAGTTGAACTCGTCGATCGGCGTGGTCTTCTCGCCATAAGGCAACCGGGCGATGACGCGCGGCATCACCAGGGAAACGAAGCGTGCGTCCTCGCTATCGCGGAAACTGCGCCACTTCATGTATTCCGCGGTCTCAAAGATCTTGGCCAGGTCGCGTGGCTTGCTGAGTTCGGTGTAGTCGTTGAAGCCGAACATTCCCGGCCCCGCCGCCGACACGAACGGCGAGAAGCCGGACGCGGCAATGTTGGAGAGCAGCCGAAGCGTTTCGACGTCATCCGGGGCGTTGGTCCATTCATAATCGCCGATCAGGGCGCCGTAAGGCTCGCCGCCGGGTGTGCCAAACTCGTTCTCATAGATCTTCTTGAACAGCTGGCTCTGGTCGAACTCGACCGCCTTGGTCAGGTCGCGGGTCAGTTCCCGCTTGCTGACGTTCAGCATGCGAAGCTTCAGACTGGTCCCGGTTTCGGTGTTCATCACCAAGTAATGCAGCCCCCGCCAGGCGCCTTCCAGCTTGGTGAATTTCGGGGCGTGCATAATCGCGTTCAGCTGATCCGACAGCTTCTTGTCGATCGCCGCGATCGCCCGGTCGAACGTGCGGGACAGGTTGCGGTCGAAGGTAACCGTTCCAGTCAAAGCCTCCTCGACCAGCGTCTTCACCAGATCCTGTGCGCGATCGCGCTCGGTTTGCTTCGTGGCGCCCAGAACCTGCTCCAGCAGGTTCACGCCCTCGGTGGTTGCCGCGCCCGCGGCCGGAGCAGCGGTAGATTGTGCGCCGGACATGGATCAGCCCTCCTTCTTGTCGAGACCAAGTTGCCCCGACAGCGATTTCAACTCGCCCTCGTTCTGCAGCACCTGCTCCAGGAGGCCTTCAAGTTCCTCGGAGCGGTCCACCTTGCTCATGAGGTCGCGCAGCTTGTTGCGGGTCTCCATCAGCTGGCGCAGGGCCGGAACCTGTTCAACGATGCGCCCCGGTTCAAAATCCTCGATCGAGTTGAATTTCAGGTCGACGGCGATCTGGCCGCCGTCGCCGGCCAGCGTATTGTCGACCTTGAGGTTGAGGCCCGGTCCAATGCGCGCCATCACGTCATTGAAGTTGTCGCGGTCGATCTGCACGAACTTCCGGTCCGTCAGCGACGGCAGCGGCTTGGTCGGGTCGCCGGAGAACTCTCCCATGATCCCCATCACGAAGGGCAATTCCCGCTCGATCTGCGCGCCTTCCGTTTCCACCTCGTATTTGATGTGCACACGCGGCTTGCGCACGCGGCTTAGCTTTTCGTGGATACTGGCACTCATGGACGCCCCCTGGGCTAAAGCACGACTGAAACGGTATATCGGCAGTGGCTGCCGGAGCAAGACTTTACTGGCGCGCAAGATTTACCGATACATCGGCAAAGATGTCCCACCGGTTCGGCAGCCCCGCGGGCCAATCCGAATTCCCCGTTGCTTCTACCGAACGGACCGCTATTAAATCAACAATCCAGGAGATATCAATAGCCAGTTTCGGCTGATCCACCGGACAGCCTGCGCGCAATCCCCGATAATGGCCGTAGATGCCGGGAAAGCACGGTATCCGGGAGGCTGAAAGGCTGTCCTCGTGGAACGTTAGCCCACCGATGCATTCGCCGCGGTTTGCCCACCGGTGGATCGCCACGGTAAAGAACCGGCTGACGCCCGCAAACGCGGACGCATTCATGTCTTCGGGGTGGTGAACTTCCATTTGACGCGAATGCCGGTGGCGTTGCGTTGTGCTTGCAACGCTTCGATTTCGGCGGCGAGGATTTGGCGTTCGCCGATGCGGCGTCCAGGCCAGACGACGATCGCGGACGTAGCTCGCCGATCAGACGGTTAGAGCAACATCAGCCTGACTGGAACAGTCTGGCTGATAAAGTTGCTTGCCAAACAATGAAATAGAGTGCGGCTGACCTTTCCGGGTAGCCTGAAGGCGCTCAAAACCGCCCGTCGGCATTCCTATCCTTCGGGGGGCACCGGCCGGATGCCCAGCATGACCAGCATGGCACCGCGAACATTGGCATCGGGCACCACCTCGGTCAGCAGTTCGGGCCATGTCAGACGCCCCCGCCGGACAGCTTCCTCCAGTGTATAGGCCAGTGGCGAGTGCGGTTCGGTGCGGCGGAAGAAATCCGCGATCCGCTCCAGTTCCCGCAGCATATCCTCCCGCGTGATCGGCCTTGCGGCTTGCACCACAGGGCCGGCGACCGCGGCATGACCGTCCACGTCCATTCCACCTGTGCCGCCCTGGTCCGTCGCCTCATGATCCGCCGGAGCGTCCGGTTCCGGAGGTGCGTAGGCGTTGGCGACCGAGACGATCGCACTCAGCAGATCGCGGACCCGGCTCGTCGGCGGCGCATTGGACCCGGCTTTCTCCTCCAGCACCTCGTTCATGCGGGTCCAGGCCGCCAGAGCACCCTTCACCTCTGACCGCAGCGCGGAAAGCCGCACGCCACCGGCCTGTCTGGCGGCCCCCGCCACGTCCGCCAGCGGCAACACCTTCGCCGCCAGACGCTGCTTGCGGCGAGCGGCATCGGTGATCGTCTCCAACTCCTCCGACTGCATGTACTGCCAATAGGTCACGGGCTCGCCGTCCGGCCCGGGGAACAGCACGCATTTACGCAGCGGTTGCATCAGCGTGCCGTCGTTGCCCTGGCCGTTCAGCCCGGTGACCGGCGCCACCTGCGTCTCGATCCCGTCCTCATCCGGCTGCGGATGCAGCCCGCTCTCCCACAGCCCCATCGCAAGATCGGCGATCAGGGCACTGCCCGCGGCCAGGCCGGGCATGCCGTCCAGCCTGACCAGCGCCTCGGTCAGCCAGGCAGCGATTTCCAGGTCCTTGGTCTGCTCGCTGAGCGCCTTGATCGAGAGATCACGCACCGTCCGCCATTGCGTCGGTACACCGGAATCCGCCGTCGGGTCGTTGTCCGCCCGTCGCTCGATCTCCCGCGCCTCGGCCCTGGCGTCGCGCAGCCGGTAGTATAGCGATTGTGGCGAGAAATCCTGCCGCAGATCAGGCCCGGCGGGCGCGCCGCCCGCAAGTGGTGTCGCCAAGCCTGCCGAACCGGTCGCCGGACCTGCGTCATCCATTAGTTGTCTCCATGGGCGCTATCTCAGATCGCGCCCAGCGCAACAAACCCGTTCGGCTCGAAACTTCGCTGGACAGCAACGGTTCGAAACCATAATCTCCTCAGCGTCCCAGAGCAAGTCTGGACGGGCCTCAACCTTGTCCTCATTACATCGGAACGTCCGTGACATAAATGGCAACGATTGACTTAAAATCCTTGGTGGGGAAACTCGACGACCATTGTCGACGCGCGCTGGAAGCAGCAGCCGGTCTGACTCTGTCACGTAGCCATTACAACGTCGAAATCGAGCATTGGCTGCTCAAACTGGTGGACGGTACTGGCACCGATATCCCGCTTGTGCTACGGCACTACGACCTTGATGAAGGCCGCTTCCGAAGCGATCTGAATGCCAGTCTCGACAAAATGCGCACCGGCAACGCCCGCGCGCCAGGATTGTCGCCGGATATCATCGAACTTGCCAAACAGGCATGGTTACTGGCGTCGATCGAGCAAGGATTGACCCGGCTCCGCTCCGGCCACCTGATCTGGGCACTGCTCGCCGATGAGACCCTGGCGCGGCGCTCGCGCGACGTCTCCAGCCAGTTGCTGCGCCTACAGCCGGACGCGCTGAAACGAGATTTCGACGCGATCCTCGGCGGCAGCTCGGAAACGGCGACGGTCCTGACCGCCGGCGAACCAGGTGCTGCCCCAACGGCTGGATCGGCCCCGCGTCCGGCTGGAACCGCCGCACTGGATCAGTTCACCATCGACCTGACTGCCCGCGCCCGCGCAGGGCGGATCGATCCGATCCTCGGCCGCGACCTGGAAATCCGCCAGGTGATCGACATCCTGACCCGCCGAAGACAGAACAATCCGATCCTGACCGGGGAGGCCGGGGTCGGTAAGACCGCGGTGGTGGAAGGTTTCGCTCTGCGTATCGCCGCCGGCGACGTGCCGCCGGCACTGAAAGACGTGACGCTGCGCACCCTCGACCTCGGCCTGCTGCAAGCTGGCGCCGGCGTAAAAGGGGAGTTCGAGAACCGCCTGAAATCCGTGATCGAGGAAACCCAGGCAAGTCCGAAGCCGATCATCCTTTTTATCGACGAAGCCCACACCCTTATCGGGGCCGGCGGGACCGCCGGCCAGGGCGATGCCGCGAACCTGCTGAAGCCAGCACTTGCCCGTGGCGAATTGCGCACGATCGCAGCGACCACCTGGGCGGAATATAAGAAATACTTCGAAAAGGATGCCGCCCTGACAAGGCGCTTCCAGACCGTGAAGGTCGAGGAGCCAACCGAGGCCGTAGCCGTGGCGATGATCCGCGGCCTGGTCGGCACGCTGGAGGCGCATCACAAGATCCGCATTCTCGATGAGGCACTGATTGCGGCCGTACGGCTATCCGCCCGCTTTATCCCCAGCCGCCAGTTGCCGGACAAGGCTGTCTCGTTGATCGATACAGCCTGCGCTCGGGCCGCCATGAGCCAGGCCACCATTCCTGCCCCTATCGAGGATCTGCAGCGGCGGATAGCATTGATCGACACGGAAATCGGTATCCTGCAACGCGAGGAAGCGTCCGGCGCCGAACACGCAGCGCGAATCGGCGAACTGAACGAGGAGCGAGTCGGCGCGAACGACCGGCTGGGCACGCTTGAAAAAAGATGGGAGGACGAACGTTCCATCGTCGCTGAGATCGCGGAAGCGCGCGCCGCACTGGAAGCGCCGGACGGCGCGCTGGACCGCAGCGCGGAGCGGGCCCGCCTCACCGGGCTTATGGAACGGCTGCACCGAATCCAGGGTGAGCAGCCGCTGATCTTCCCGGTGGTCGATGCGCAGGCAGTGGCCGAGATCGTCGAGAACTGGACTGGCATCCCAGCCGGGCGAATGCGGTCCGACGAAATTCGTACCGTCATGAATCTCAAACAAGCTATGGAGCAGCGGATCATCGGTCAGCCCCACGCGCTGGAGGCGGTCGCCCAGGCCATCCAGACCAGCCGTGCCAAACTGACCGACCCGCGCAAGCCGATCGGCGTATTCCTGATGGTCGGCACCTCCGGCACCGGCAAGACGGAAACCGCGCTGACCCTCGCCAACCTGCTGTACGGCGGTGAGCAGAACCTGACCACCATCAACATGACCGAATTCAAGGAAGAACATAAGGTCAGCCTGTTGATGGGCAGCCCCCCCGGCTACATCGGCTACGGCGAAGGCGGCATCCTGACCGAGGCCGTCCGACGGCGGCCATACTCGGTTCTGCTGCTGGACGAAATGGAAAAGGCGCACCCCGGTGTGCAGGACGTGTTCTTCCAGGTGTTCGATAAGGGAAATATGAAGGACGGCGAAGGCCGCGATATCGACTTCAAGAATACTGTCATCGTCATGACATCCAACGCCGGCACCGACCTGATCACCAAGCTGTTCGCTGATCCGGATACGGCGCCGGACGCCGCCGGCCTCGCCGAGGCGCTACGCCCCGAACTCATGAAATATTTCCGCCCGGCGTTCCTGGGCCGCGTCACGCTGGTGCCCTACTTCCCGCTGTCCGACGCGATCATCCGCCAGATCGTCGATTTGCAACTCGCACGCATCCGGGCGCGCGTCTGGGATAGCTATCGTGCGACTTTTGTCTATAACGTGTCTGTGGCAGAAGCTATCGCCGCACGTTGCAAGGAAAGTAGTTCCGGAGCACGTAATATCGAAAATATTTTGTCTCGCACGCTGCTGCCCGAATTGTCGGCGCAAGTGTTGGCGCGTCTGGCAGATGGTTTTTTGCTCTCCCGGGTGACCGTGGATACAGATTCGGCGGGGGCATTCAGCTATACCATTTGCTGACGCTGATGGCGTTAACTGAGTAACAGGAGGACATCGATGCCTATCTACATGAACTACGACTCACTGGCAGTTAAGGGTGACGTGACGGCCGACGGCTGGAAGGACTGGATCGAGATCAATTCGTTCCAGTTCGGTGTCGGACGGGGTATCGCATCCCCGACCGGGGGCTCCGCCGACCGCGAATCGGCGGCACCGAGCCTGAGCGAGATCGTGGTGACCAAGGATCAGGATACTGCGACCGGTCCGATCGTGACCGCGGCACTGCAGGGTGAGGGCGTAACGGTCATCATCGACTTCGTGAAAACCTCGTCGGGTAAGCTCGAAAAATACATGGAGTACACGTTGACCAATACTTTGATCAGCGGCTGGTCCACCAGCAGCGGTGGTGACCGCCCGAGCGAGAGTGTTTCTCTCAATTTCACCAAAATCCAAATCGACCCGACGACAATCGACGCAGCCGGCGCTATCACCAACGCCAACCCTGTCACCTACGATATCGGGCTCGCAAAGATCGTCTGACACCAATATCTACCCTGTCGGGGAGACCGGCGTCCCCGTGGCGCTGGTTTCCAGCATCCTTCTGGACTGACCCACGGCGGGAAAGATCTGAATGAGCATCTTCCTCAAATTTGGCGACGTGCTCGGCGACGTGGAAGACGCCGGCCACACCAACTGGATCGACATTGCCACGGTGGCCTGGAACCTGGCACGTCCCGTCAGCAACCCGGCGGGATCAAGTGCAGGCCGCGTCCTGTCGGCACCGCAACTGTCGGAGCTGACCGTCACCAAGGATGAGGATGTCGCGACCATTCCGCTGATTCAAGCCGCCTTGGAGGGATCGCCGGTAGCCGCCCAGATCGATTTTTGCACCACCGGCACAGGGCAGCAGCAGGTCTATTATAGTATCGCAATGACAAACGCCGTCATCACAGGTTTCGGACAAGTGGGATCGAGTGGCCGGCCGGTGGAGAGCGTGACGTTCAACTTCACGAAAATCGCCTTCACTGGAACTCAGATGGACGCCGACGGCACCGCCGCGTCCCCCGCTAGCTATGGTTGGGATATAAACGCCAACACGTCTACATAGACGCTAAGCCTGACTGGAACAGTCCGGCTGATAAAGTTGCTCGCCAAAACAATGAGATAGCGCGGCTGACCTTTCCAGTCAGCCTAAAAGCGCTCTAAAGTAATACCTTTTCGGCGCGCCGCTCCGCGAACCTGCTCGTGCGGCAAAGCCGCCAAATCCCTGTTTCGACTTCGAAGCCGACACAAAACCCGACCGGAACTTTCACAGCATGCGATATCATGTGACCAAACAAACGACCTAGAAATTTTTCGGCAGATTGGGCAAAGGGCGCTTTGCCAACTGTGGCGGCACAGGTGGAACGCGCATCACCGGCTCCGGTATCTTGTTAGCGGTAATGCCAACGCCCGCCAGGACGCTGGCATCCTCCCGGCCCTTTGGGTAGAAGTCTGTCTTGAACGCCGTGTCCGTCGCATGGGCGTCCTTCTCGATCAGAACGTCAAGATATGCGTCCTGGGCCATTTTGGTGTAGTTCAGGGCAGTTTGTCTGCGAGCTAAGAGGTAATCCCGGAAGTTCTTCAGGAACGCGGGGGCATCCACGGCCGTTTCACGCAGCGTTATGCCGGGATGCAGGCCGCCAACGCTGATCCACACGTCAATGCCGGGAGGCACCTTCGTCGGCGCATTGGCATTCCAAACCTTTATCTCCGCGATGACGGCGTCGGTGTAGTCCGCGGCCCAGTTCGAATAGAGGTTTGTTGCGGTCGTCTCGTCAACAAGCAGCTTCTTGAGCGGGTCCGCCCCCTTGACGATCTCGGCCAGATAGAACTCGACAGTCGAACGGAACAAGCTGCTGTAGAGCCGCCCCGCAAACTCATAATCGAGGGTCGATATCGTGGCTGCTCCCGCTTTGGCGACCCTCTGGTCCGCTTCCGTCACGAAGCGGTTCAATTTCAGCGTAGCCACGACCGACGGTTTGGGGGGTGCGCCGGTCGGCGGGGTCAACGAGCGTCGGATCAGTGCTTCCGGGGTAACCGGCGCAGCGGCGTTGGTGTCCGGGGTGATATACCAGGCATAGCGGATCGCGAGACAATATTGCTCCGCGTGACGCATCTCATGATAGATCGAGCGAGCCGTGACGTAGGCCATCCGTACCTGCCAATCCTTGTCCAGCGGCGCCAGTTTGGGATTGACCGCGACGGTCCAGTCGGAGTTTGAGAACAACGCGATCGTGCTGCCCGAATCCGCCTTCCAGTTGAAGTTCAGCGCCGGAACGGGATGGCCGTTGCGGGCGAAGTGCGTCTTGAACAGATCCATCAGGGGCTTGAGGAAACGTTCGTATACCGTGTCCCCGGACATGAACTTTACCGTCTTTATCCCCACCCCGCTCGTCGATGTCCCGATCACCCTGCTGGTGGTCGCGCGATCGATCAAGACCTTCGCATCGGCGGCGAAGGTCTGTCGCACCTTTTGATCATCCAGACCGATGAACATTGAAACTCCCCAGCCGTTGCTTTGGCAGTCGAATTTACGTAGCGTTAAGGCAGTACGGCACCGCAATCAATGCCTGTGGTATGGTGCCAGGCTCCGTTGCAACGCCTGGCGTTCGGTCAAAAATCTGGCTCCACTTCAGGGTGCAGGCGTTCGATGACGCGGTGGGTTCGGCGTGCCACAGGAGCCGCGATGGCGGCCAGACGTTCCACAAAGGTCTTTCGCTCGCACTGAACATTGCGACATCGTCAACGGCCGAGCCGGAGCTTCAGTGCCACCCGCTCGCCTTGAACCGGCAGATCCTGCAACCGCCTGTTATGCCAGCTGTGACGCGACTTCGAGCGCTCGCCGCAGTCTGGGCACCGCTGATCTCCTTCGCCGATCGCCGAGACCAGCCAGCCGCCATCGACCTGCTCGGTGCCGACGACGCGCACGTCGGACCCGAAGGCCCAATGACCTATCCTTTCCATGTTATGAAAATCATCGGCGACCGCCGGCGCTCAACCCGGCTGTACGGGGAGTGCCATCGCCCACGGGGTGATACTCAACCCTCAGCTTGCCCAACCCTCAGCTTGCACGGCAAGTGACGAAGACCCCGGAAACCTGATAGCCGCCACCAGGGCGTCCTGCCCTTGCAGGGAGCGATTGGTTTGCCGTGCCTGTCGTTGGAGCCGTTCTAATTGGGCTTAACCGGACCACCTATCTCCCCAGCGATCAGCGAAGGCGACCTCCGAAACAGGGCGACGCGCCACTGGCCCATACCTCCCAAGTGGGTAGCCAATGGGCATTAAAGCAAAGGTGAACACGTCATCCGGCAAGCGGAGAATTGCACGGACCTCATCCTCGTACAGGATGTGGTTGGTGGTGATCAAGGTTCCGAGGCCAAGGGCCCGACATGCCAGGATGATATTCTGTACAGCCGGATAGATGCTTGAACCGCGAATTTTTTCTTGATGAATCAGATGGGCGTCATAGCGTGCCGCGACCTCGTCGGGCAGCGCGTCCCGAGGAGGCATTTCGCGCTTCCTCAGGCAAGGTAACAGAAGAACGGGCGCATCGCCTATATGGTCCCAGAGATAACTTCCACCAGCCATCAGCCGTTGATACTGCTCGTCCGTAAGATGGGCTGGCCGTCCGCGCGCAGCGTATATCTCGGCGACCTCATCCGAGGCCTTCCGATAGACTGCACCTAATCGGTGGCGTTGCGCCTCATCACGAACGACGATGAAGACCCAGTTCTGGGCGTTACCGCCGGATGGAGCTCTGATGGCCGCATCGAGAACCCTGGTGATCAGCTCATCGGGTACTGGATCAGGCTTCAGCCGTCGCAACGCCCGAGCCGTGTACATCGCTTCGAACAGTCCGACTTCGGTCATGCCAGATTTCCTTCCCGGCGTGGAGGTTCTTGGTTAAGCCGTTCGCCGGCACCGTCAACTTGCTATCGATGGAATAGCGGAAGGCGCTCCGTGCTGATGGGCGGCCGGCGACAGGCATAGCTGCGGAGCTTGTCGGTGATCAACACGCGAGGCGCTCGCCCCTGGGTTCTGTCAGATCTCGCTCCATCGAGACCGGAACGAGCAATTCTGGTGACGCCTCAGCTCGACTTTCCGCATTTCAGGTGGCGAGACATAGAGTCTTCACGAATCGATTTAACAAGGTGATCGGGATTTCTATGCTTTCGGAGCCCGACCGGGACATGGAAAAACTCGGTGGCGACCACAACACGCGGCGCACGGCGGCGATAGCGTCGCCGAAGGTCGGCTGGCGTTTGTTGTACCAAGCGGCGGGGTGGGGACGCACAACAGTGCTGGGTTTTTGCATCAATCCATGTGCCCAGACTGTCACCAGCGAGTAGAGTCCGAGCAGCGCTGGCGTCGTGCGCAGGATGGCCAGGTCCGACCATTGCCGTTGTGTCTCGACGCCCAGATGTTCACGTACCTCTTGGAAGGTTGTCTCGATCCGCCAGCGGCACACGAAGCGTTTGAGGATTGCGGTAGGCTCGAGGTCAAGGTCGGTACAAAGAAATGCCTGCGCGTCACGCTGGCCGGACGGATCACGCACCAGCAAGCAGAGGATCCCAGCCGTGGGCATGACGTACTGATACAAGACGGCGGTTGAGCAGACGAACTCGAGCTTGCGGTTCTTACCCCCGTACCACTCCGTTAGCATGACGTATCTCAAAACAG
>JAQGHW010000915.1 GCA_028291505.1 Rhodopila sp.
CGTGTAATCGCTCGGGAAACGATTTCTCTACTGTAATCCGCCGGTCGTCCTTCAGCGCGACGCCGGTCAACTTGCGACGGCGAGCCTCGATCATCAGCCACGCCAGCATGTCCGCCGCGGCCGCATAGGACAGCCCGTCGGCGTGAATGTTGGAGATGCAGTTGCGCTCCGCATCCCGGCGCCCGATTCGTGGCTGATAGGTCAGATAAATCCCAAGGCTGTTGGCAACGCTCAACCCTGGTCGTTCGCCAATCAGAACGGCGCAAAGATCGGCCTGTAGCAACGCACCGATCTCATCCCCGAGGGCAACCCGAGCCTGGGTGGCGATGACGATTGGTGCCACCGACCAGTTCGGCAGCCGATCCAGGCACGCCTTCAGCATCGGGGCAGCGTGAAGCTGCACCCCGACCGGTGACAGCCCATCCGCCACCACAAACACCGCATCCCACGGCCCGCTCAGCTCGGCACGACACGCCGGATCGAGTTGCCGCCCCAGATCGGGTCGCCGCAAATACGTTTCTCGATCGGCGGCCTTGCTGCGCACCATCACCGACCGCAGCGGCGCGACCGCCTGTGCCATTGACGCTGTATCCAACGGTGTATGGACAGCGTCGCGCGCCCGAGCATGGGCGAGTTGAAAATCGAGGACGTCCTTGACTGGCAGGGCATCGCCGGTGCGCCCGAGACCGATACGCGCCCGAGTCGACGTGCGCAAGGCGCTCCATGCGTCAGACATCAGTCAACAGCCGCGTTGCCTCAGGCTGCAAACCCCTGATCCGGCCAGCGTCGTCCTTCATGTCCATCCGCTCCAGCCAGGCTTCGAACTCCGGCGCCGCATGCAGGTTGAACTGCGATCGTAGATACAGCATGTCATGGAACGAGGCGCTCTGGTAGTTCAGCATCACGTCATCCGAACCTGGCACGGCGATCAGGAACGTTACGCCGGCAACGGTCAGCAGCGTCATCAGCGTGTCCATGTCATCCTGATCCGCTTCGGCATGGTTGGTGTAGCAGACATCAACGCCCATCGGCACCCCCATCAGCTTGCCGCAGAAATGATCTTCCAGTCCGGCGCGAATAATCTGCTTCCCGTCATAGAGATATTCCGGACCAATGAAGCCCACCACCGTGTTGACCAACAGTGGAGAAAACGCCCGAGCGACCGCATAGGCGCGCGCCTCCACCGTCTGTTGGTCTACGCCGCAATGTGCATCGGCAGACAACGCCGCACCCTGGCCGGTCTCGAAATACATCACATTGTTGCCGACAGTACCGCGCTTCAGAGACAGCGCGGCATCCTGAGCTTCCCGCAGAATGCTCAGGTTTACACCGAAGCCAGTATTCGCAGCCTCGGTTCCGGCAATGGATTGAAAAACCAGATCGACCGGGGCACCTTGCCGTATGATCTCCAGCGCGTTGGTAATATGCGTCAATACACATGTCTGGGTGGGAATATCGTGTCGCAGACGCAGCGTTTCCAGCATGTTTAGCAGCGCAATACCGTTCGCCACGCTATCGGTCGCGGGATTGACCCCGATGACGGCATCGCCGCAACCCAGCAGCAGTCCATCGATCGTTGCCGCGCCGATGCCGCGCAAATCGTCGGTGGGGTGGTTCGGCTGCAACCGTGAACCCAGCCGCCCGGGCAATCCTTGCGTGTTCCGAAACGCCGTCGTGATCCGGCAACGACTGGCGACGCTGATCAGATCCTGGTTGCGCATCAGCTTGGTCGCCGCGGCAGCCATTTCCGGGGTGATCGCCGGCGCGATCTCAGCCAGCCGGGCGGAAGTCGCATCGTACGACAGCAGCCAGTCGCGGAACCCCCCGACCGTCAGGTGGGAAATCGCCGCGAACGCCGCCGCGTCGTGGCTGTCGACGATCAGCCTGGTAACCTCATCAGTGTCGTAAGGGATGATGGGTTCGTCCAGGAAGGTGGACAGCGGCAGGTCGGCCCACACCGACCGAGCCGCGACTCGCGGTGCATCCGAGTCGGCCGCCAGGCCCGCGAGTTCGTCACCCGACCGCCGGTGCGACGCCTTGGCGAGCACGTCCTTCAAGTCGCTGAAGCGGTGCCGCTCGCCATGGAAGTCACTGACATAGCTTGGCATTGAGCCCCTCCGAGTTCTCACGGCAGCGGCTTCCGATGCCGGACATCACCGAAATCGTATAATGTCAGATTTCTGGTCCTGGCACGGGAGCTTACAACATGACTTTAGAGACCTTGGCGGAATTTGCCATCATCCTCGCGATATCCGCGCTGCTCGGTGCCCTGATCGGAAGCTGGATCGGCAGCCGGCGAAAATCAACTGACCCCGAGATGTTGCATCGGTTCCAGACCCTTGCCGCACTGGTCGAGCAATCCAGCAAAGCAACAAGGGAAGACATTGAGACTGTCCGAAAAACCATGATGGACACTGAACGGGCCCTAGGTTCCAAAGTCGATGAAGGCCTGCGTTCGGGTTTCGACCGATCCCTGGCCACCATCGCCGACGGCGCCAAAATCCAGACCACACAGATCGACACCTTCCGAGGCGAAAT
>JAQGHW010000031.1 GCA_028291505.1 Rhodopila sp.
GTCTGCTGTCGTCAGGGCCGCGGAACGACGGGCAGGCTCGCCGTGGGTCCGGCCGATCCCCCGCAGCGTCTCGCGGATAGCCGGATGGCGTGTGTCGAGCGGGTGCTTGGCTATTCGGTGCGCGCGGGCGATGGCCGCCACCCGCCGGCGCAGCGTTGGCAAGGCGTAGCCGATCCCCGCCGCTGCGAGATAGGCGCCGACCGTCTCTGGCGCGGCTGGCATCGGCGCAAAGCCATGCGCCAGGCACCAGGCCTTGAAGTTCTCCAGGTCCGCCTTGTAGGCGCGCAGCGTGGCCGGGGCATCAGCGGCGGCCTGATAGGCCTTGGATTTGGCCATCGCCAACGCAGCACGGGGCCCGGGCGGCTTCTTGCCCACGGGCAGGCGGGCAAGCTGACGGGACCGGGCCGTATGTTCGCGATCGTCGTCCATGGGATGTTATGTTTCCCGAAAGAAGGGAGCCATGACAGCACAAACGTCAACACGCGGGAAGGGCTATTATCACGTGTTGATACCACATATTGACGATGTACAGCGGCAAAGCAGTCGCCGCCAACTCTGTGCGCGCACGCGGCAAAGTCGTGGGTGGTCGCGCCACGCCCGGCCATCACATGAGTGCGGGCCAGCCCTGGCCCCCGGAGATCTTTCAGTTGCCAAAGAGCCGTTGTGCCAACGGTGCCTCAGCCGTTAACGCCATGTTATCGGCGGACTTACTGATCGCTACGTGGTAAATTCCCCCGTCGATGCGCCAGCGATTTTCGTGCGCATCAAATCGCGCGAGCAGCCGTGGATCGGCTGTCACCGTG
This sequence comes from Rhodopila sp., assembly GCA_028291505.1. Lineage (GTDB taxonomy): Bacteria > Pseudomonadota > Alphaproteobacteria > Acetobacterales > Acetobacteraceae > Rhodopila. The sequence goes on from JAQGHW010000031.1 coordinate 804, forward strand.
ATGCGCTTAGATTCGCCAGGTCGTAGAACAATCCGCTCGAAACCGAGCAGTCGAACACGCCGATCGCCAGCGGCCTCGGTCAGATACAGCTGGGGAACATCGGCACCATCGCGTGTGCCGGTATTGGTCACGGTGAAGCTCGCCGTGATTGTTTCACCACCGCTAACTTCCAGTCCTCGATATGAGAAGCCAGTATAGCTGAGTCCGGATCCAAATGCATAAAGGGGTTTCGCGCCCATTTTGGCAAACCAGCGATAGCCGACCTCGGCGCCTTCGTTGTAGCGTGCGGCCACCGCAGTGCCGAATGCCATTCCAAATCCTGGAAGCTGAGGTCGAGGTGTCTGTGCAATGTCGGCTGGAAAAGTTACCGGCAGGCGCCCGGATGGATTGATCTGACCGGTAAGCATCTCGGCGATTGCTTGCCCGCCCGCCTGGCCCGGAAACCAGGCCTTGATGACAGCCTTGGCTTTACCGACCCATGGCATCGCGACTGGGTTACCCGTTTCAAGAACAATGACGGTTTTCGGATTTGCCGAGACCACCGCATCGATCATGGCGTCCTGGCCGAACGGGAGCGACAGATCGGCGCTGTCGAACCCCTCGTTCTCGTAACGAGTCGCGAATACGATAACGATGTCGGAGCGCCGTGCGAGAGCCGCCGCGTCCGCGGGAAAAGCCCCCGGATCGTAGCTCATCGTCACCCGTGGAAGCAGCTTTTTCAGTTCCGCCAGCGGCGAGGACGGCAAGAAGTACTGCTTACGGCAGTCCGGCAGAGGGGGCTGGCAGCCGAGCGAGTTGATCGCCGCGAAACCGCCAGGCGGTGTGACGGTGCTTGATCCTCCGCCCGTCGGGACGCCTATGTCGGCCTGCCCACCTATCACCGCGATGCTTCGGACATCGGACGCAAGGGGCAATGCGCCGTCGTTCTTTAAGAGCACAATTCCCTGACGGGCGACTTCCAGCGCCGTCGCATTATCCTTCGCCAAATCAATCACTGGCGGCGATGATGGCTGGTCAACGCCGACTGCGTAAATCGAGCGCAGGATGCGCCGCACCATTTCGGACAACCGGTCGTTCGGAAGCGCGCCCTGGTTGTAGGCTTCCCTGAGCGGTTCGCCAAACCACTCGCGCCCGTTGAGCTGCTTGTCGAATTGCGCGCCCGATTCTTGATCAAGCCCCTTGAGAGCGTAGTTCCAGTCATGAACCGCGCCCCAATCGGACATGACCCAGCCCTTAAAGCCCCAGGTCTTCTTCAATATGTCATCCAGTAGGATTTTGTTGCCGCAAGCGTATTCATCATTCACCTTGTTGTAGGCGCACATGATCGAACCCGGCTGCGATCGCTCGATCGCCATCTGAAACGCCAGGAGATCGGATTCGCGATGTGCGACCGGATCGATGATGGCGTCGAGTGTGTGCCGGTTCGTCTCATTTGCGTTCAACGAGAAGTGCTTGATCGTCGAGATCACGCTCTGGGCCTGGGCGCCGATGACGGTCTCGCTCGCGATCACGGCGCTGAGCAGGGGATCTTCGGAGATATATTCAAAGTTCCGCCCATTACGTGCGTCGCGGATGAGATTCATTCCGCCGCCAAGGAGGACGTTGAAGCCTTTCGCGCGCGCCTCTCGACCTACCATCGCTCCGGCCTCACGTGCCAGTGCTGGATTGAACGTCGCACCTAATGCCAGACTGGCGGGCAAGGCGGTTGCCGTATCCCCGGGCCGGCCATCGCCCGGGTTGGTGACGCCGAGGCTGGAATCGGTCTCCCTAAGCGCCGGTATTCCCAGACGAGACACTGCACCAACATAACCTGCGCTCGCAGGCACGTTTGAAGGCACACGCTTTTCTCGGGTGCCGGCGAGGGTTGGCGCGAGACCAACAAGAAGCGACAAGCGCTCCTCGTTGGTCATCCGTTGTTCCGTCTCTCGAGCGCGCACGTCCGCGGAGGACGGCTGCGCAGCCGCAACGGCAGGCGTGAGGAGGGTGAAACACAACAACACAGCCAACCGATGGGT
>JAQGHW010000075.1 GCA_028291505.1 Rhodopila sp.
GGCGACAGTAGCGCCCATGTTTGCGATGGGCGGCCGGACGGCGTGTTCCGGGTTCTCGCCCCGCCCGGCGAGCTTGCGGGCGTCCTGCGCGATCTGGCGGGCTTCCGCGAGGCTGGTCTTTGGAAACTCACCCAGGTCAACGCGCACCGGACGGCCCTGCACGCGAACGCGTAGCGCCCACGCCTTTCGCCCGCTGGGAAGTACTCGAAGGCTGAGGCCGGGCACCGTCCCATCAGCGAGGTCGCGGGCTGTCACGCCCTTTTTCGCTCCACGGGCGGCCGCGTCGGTCAATTTGGTGCTCTTCGGCGTCGGCACCCCATCCGTTGGGGGATGACTGCGAGCTTCCGGCGCCGTTTCCATTGTCATATCGATCATGGGTGCTCGCTCCAATTCGTGGGCACGCTGTGGGCACAGAGCGAACGCTACCGATGGTTACCGCCGTGTACGTCCGCTTACCGTGGGCACACCATAATTTCTGAAAAAACAAAGGACAAGAAGAAACTCTACGTAAAGCCTGGGACCCGGCGGGAGCGGGACACCTCGGCTCCCAGACGTGAAGCCTCCCTGTACACTTGCCCCCGGTGAATAACCGGGGGCACTTCTTTTTCAGCCACAGCCGCCGCCTCGACCCGCGTGCGGCCAGCTTCCAGGACCGCATCCACCAGGATCGCGATATCGGCGTAATTCGTCCGGTGGTTGACGATCGCGGCGCGGATCGCCAGCACGCCATCGACGATGGTGGTGGACGGCGCCGCGATCCCCTCCTCCTGCAGATCGGCGACGATGTCGGCGTTCAGCCGATCCAGATCGCCATCGGCCGCGACGAAGCGAAAACAGACAATATTCAGTGCCACCGGTGCCAAACGTTCCAACGCCGGCTCCCGATCCACCCGAGCGGCCAGCGTGGCTGCCAGATCGCAGGTCTGCTGCGCGATGGCGCCGATCCGGTCGGCCCCATACACCGACAGCGTCATCCAGACCTTCAACGCCCGGAATCCCCGGGACAGATCGGGCCCGAGGTCGCACGGCCAGATTCCGCCACCGGCCAGACCGCGACTTTCGCGCCGCAGGTAGGCAGCCTCGGCACCAAACGTTTCCAGTTGCCTGGCGCCGTCGCGCACCACGATGCAGCCAGCGTCGTACGGAACCTGCGCCCATTTATGGAAATCGAAAGCGACCGAATCCGCACGCTCGATACCGGCCAGCAGCGGCCGCAACTTCGGCGCCAGCGCCGCGATTGCCCCGAACGCACCGTCGACGTGGAACCACAGACCCTCGTCTTCGGCGACGTCAGCCAGTGCAGCCAGATTATCGACCGCGCCGATGTCAACGGTCCCGGCGGTGCCGACCAGCAGAAATGGCCGCAGTCCGCGACTGCGATCTTCCGCGACGCGTGCGGTCAATGCGCCCACTTTCATCCGCCCCTGGTCATCGCAAGGGATCATCCGCAGCGCATCGCGGCCGAGCCCGGCCATTTCCATCGCACGTGGCAAGCAGCCATGCGCAGCGACCGAGGTGTAAGCCACCAGACCGGTATCACCCACGCCGTCGCGCCGAACCGATGGCCCCAGTGACGCCGACCGTGCCACCAGAACGCCGATCAGGTTGGCGATCGATGTGCCGGTAACCAGAACCCCGGAGGCATCCGCGGGAAATCCCAGCATTTCGGCGGCCCACGCTATGACCTGACGCTCGATTTCAATCGGCGCATGGTCGCGCCCGCCGAGGTTTGCGTTCAGCCCACCGGCCAACAGTTCGGCCAACATCCCGACCGGGCTTCCGCCGCCATGCACCCAGCCCATGAAGCGCGGGTGCAGGTTGCCCGTGGCGTATGGCTGCACCAGACGCTGGAACTCTTCGTATACCGCTTCGGCCGGTGTCGGCCCCCGCGGCAACACACGCCGCAGTTCGCGTCGCGACTCCTCAGGCATCGGACGCCAGACCGGCCCGTCACGCAGATTGGCCATGTGATCGAACATATCATCGACCATGCGGTGGCCAAGCGCACGCAGGTCGGACCAGTCGGCGGGATCAAGACTTTCCATGTCGCGCATATCGGATCACGCCCTTCCAGCGCTAGTTCACATCCCTGTCGTCATACCGAGTGCGGTAAGGACGGCTCGATCGAGCCTCGGTCGCGGGCCGGGCGGACGGCCAACAGCGAGGCCCATGACATCGTCGTAACCCCAAAGCGCCCAGCCGATGCCGCGCGTGTCAAACGCGTCTCGGACGGTTGCCAGCCAGGCAAGCCGTGCGGCCGGATTTAGCTCCGCGCTCGCACCGAATTCGCCCGCCAGCAAATGCACGTGGTGTTGCCGACCCCAGGCGGCCGCTCGGTCGACGGTCGCGCCGATGCGGGCCACGTCCCAGCCGAGCGCACAGTAATATCGCATCAGGTCCTGGGTCGGCGGGTCCACGGTTTGGCCGGCCGTCGCATAGCAACGCGATCGGTCGTCCACGGGAAACGGCAGGCGAGCCAGCGCGCCGCGGTCCAGGCCTGGCCGATAGGCGGCCAGCGAGGTCAGTTCCGACGGGTCATAGAAATGGAAGCTGTAGAGGACGTTCACGTCGTCCTCCGGCGTCAGCGCCAGCAGGCCGCCGATACTGCCCCAATCCTGGCCCGTCAGTACCACCGTCGCCCGCGGCAGCGCCTGCCGGATCTGGCTCAGCAGAAGGTGCTGCAACGCCGCCCAGCCGGCGGGATCGTTCGGAAAGACAGGCTCATTCAACACTTCCGGCACCGTCCGCGCCGTATCCAACGGCTGCAGCGCCGGGGCAAGTGTTGTCCAGAACGCCAGCAGGCGGGCGCGGTCAGCCGAACTGGTTTCCAGCCGCCAATCATGTGGATGCGGGGACACAACCACCGTCAGCCGCTGTCGCTGGATACGCCGGATCGCGGCGATCAACACTGCGCGTTGCGGCGCGCTATCCACCACCTCGGGATCGACCGCCAACCGCACGAAGTCGAACCCGGCGGTATGGATGTCGGCAAGCGCCTGGTCGCTGAGGTAGATTGCCAACGCCGCGGGGTCGCGACTGGCCGGAAAGCGGAACCACGCCGTGATGTTGATGCCGCGCGTCAGAGCGACCGGAGCAGGCGACCCGCACACCAGCCGCTCGCCCGACGTGCATGACGCACCGGCCAACCCAACCGGCAGCCCAACCAAAACCGCCAGCACCAGCCAGAGCAACCTCACACCGAGACCTTCACGGCGCTTGGCACATACCGCTCGACCAGATAAAGTGGCCGCTGCTTGGTCTCGTTGAACACCCGCCCGAGATACTCGCCGATCACCCCCAGAAACATCAGCTGCATTCCGCCCAGGAACAGCACCACCGTCATCAAACTCGGATAACCGGCGACGGGGTTGCCGATGATCAGCGTTTTCACCATGACTTCCGCCGCATAGATCCCTGACAGCAGCGCCACGACCAGCCCGACATATGTCGCGAACTTCAGCGGCATGACGGTGAAACTGGTGATCCCTTCCAGGGCCAGGTTCCACAGCTTCCAGTACGACCACTTGGTGACCCCGGAACACCGAGGCTCGCGGTCGTACAGAACGAAGGTCGTCGGATAGCCGACCCAGGCGAACAGCCCTTTCATGAACCGGTGCTGCTCCCGCAGCTGGCGGACCGCATCGACCACGCGCCGGCTCATCAGGCGGAAATCACCGGTGTTCTCTGGCAGCTTCAGATCGCCCATGCGCTGCATCAGCCGGTAGAAAACCACGGCCGTCCCCCGTTTCAGCCAGCTTTCACCTGCTCGGCTGCGGCGCTTGGCGTAAACCATGTCGAAGCCTGCCCGCCACTCCGCGACCAGCTCGGGGATAAGCTCAGGCGGGTCCTGCAGATCGGCGTCGATGACCACCACGGCGTCGCCGGCAGCATGGTCCAGACCGGCGGTCAGCGCGATTTCCTTACCGAAATTACGCGACAGGCTGACCAGGGCGACACGATTGTCCGTGCGATGCAGCGCCTCCATCGCCGACAGCGTGCCGTCGGTGCTGCCGTCGTTGACATACACCACCTCCCAGCTTTCCAGGCCGGCGAGAGCGTGCAACAGGCGGCCGTGGAAAAGATCCAGCGCCGACGCTTCGTTGTAGGCCGGCACGACCACCGAGATCGTCGGTTGCCACGACCGTCGCACCGAGTGCGGAAACGCTTCCTGCATAAGCACTCCGTTAACCATTGGCTGGTACACGCATCGGCAGAATGGCGTGGAAGTACTGAGAATTGGTTAACGCGGCGAAATTTCGGTCCTGGGCCGCGGTGCTGCTGCTGGCCGCTTTGGTGCTGACCGCGGCCGCGTGGCTGCGCGGGGCAGAGTACGACGAGCAATACACGCTGTTCCTGACGGCCGGCACGCCGCGGCCCGATTGGCCCCAGGCGATATTTCCCGCCGGTGCTGTCGCAGCCGTGCAGGCCGGCCACGCCACCCTCGCCGGGATCGCCCGCGACCTGCGTGCCACCGACGTACATCCGCCGTTATACTTCTGGGCAGTATCACTGTGGCGCGAAGCCTTCGGCCCCAGCCTGTTCGCCGCCCGCATGATGTCGGTGCTGTGCGGCGTGGTCTCCCTGGGCCTGATCGGCGTCATCGCAAGGCGCTGCGCAATCCCTCCGGTCGCGTCGATGTTGCTCGCGCTGGGCTGCTATGGCTTTGTCTATACAAATGCCATTGCCCGAGGTTTCGCTCCCGCGCAGATGCTGACGCTGTGCGGGATCGCGCTGCTGCTGGGGCGACGTCCGCTGCTGGCAGGATTGAGCCTCGGCGCCGCATGCTGCTGCAATTATCTTGCCGTGTTCGTCGCGGCAGCCGCGATCACCGCGACCGGTGCATGGGTCGCGGTGCTGTCCGCCATCCCGTTGCTGGCGTTGGACGCCTGGTTCTTCGCCGCCCAGCACGCGGCTCGGACGGGCCAGTTCCCGCCGTTCAAAATTTGGCCGAGTTTGCTTCGACTGGCTGAGTACGACACCGCCGCGGTATTCGGCGGGTTGCCGTTATATGCCGATGGGTTCTGGCGGACTGTTCTCGGGGCGATCGTTTCACTTGTCGCTGCCGGACTCGCCGTTTGCGTCGCCCGAGCCCGCCCGTTGCGCACCGGTCCCGCGATGCGGCTGGTTCTGGCCGCGGCGGTGGCTCCCCCGATCGGACTGCTGCTGTTGGGTGCCGTATTCGACAACACACCGATCGAATTGCGGTATTTGTCATTTGGGCTGCCTTTCATCGCTCTGCTGATCGCATTGGCTTCGCTGCCGATGCCTTCTCCCGGCCGACCACGACGCTCATTCGTTTCTCTTGTGGTTCTGCCGCTCGCCCTCACCGTCCAGTCCGCCAGCATCGCCGGCCTGCTGCTGTCCCCGCGCACGATGCAACCCGCGCGCGCCACCGCGATCGAGGCCGCCCACCTGACCGGCGATGGGATCGTGCTGCTCCCGGCGGGCAATGACGGCGTCGGCATCGTCGGCGCCTTCGGGATCGAGGCGCCCCCGTCCCTGCCAATACTCTTGATCCGCCCGACCGATTCGATCGCCGATCGTATCGCCCCCTACCACCGGGTGGTCATCGCCATGCTCACGCAGGATCGCGACAGCATCGCCGCCATCGCGAACCTGCACGCCGTGCTGGTGCCCCCCAACTGGCGTCGTATCACGGTAGGGTCCAATGTCGAGGTCTACGAGCGATCCGCCGACGGGCACTGAGCCTACCGTTGCCGAACCGGGAATCGAAACCTGGACCCAGATTCAATCAGGTCCGAAAACGGCCAGACCGTCCCTGGTGCGTTGAGTAATATCGCCGAGTTCCAAGAGGGCTCGACATGACCGAAGCAGAAGCGCAGGCCTTTGTCCCCAGATATGCCGCGATATGGACGGCGGGTCTCAGTGATGACTTTCGCACCGTCTGGCATGAGAATGGTCCGTTGAACCATCCCATGTTGGACCGGCCCCTGAAAGGACGCGGCATCCCCCACCTTCATCGCATGCGGCGCTGCGCCGCTTCGGATCAAGCGGCATGACCGGAACCCTCGACCTCGACCACGACGCCTGCTACCGCGCGATGGCGGTCCGCGATGCCCGCTTCGACGGGCGCCTTTTCACCGGCGTCAAGACCACCGGGATCTATTGCCGGCCGATCTGCCCCGCCCGCACGCCGCGGTCCGAGAATGTCGTCTTCTTCCCCACTGCGGCGGCGGCGCATGAGGCAGGATTTCGGCCGTGCCTGCGGTGCCGCCCGGAGACCTCGCCTGACCTTGGCGCGTGGCGCGGCGCCTCCAACACCGTGTCGCGGGCACTGGCCCTGGTCGAGATGGGCGCGCTCGATGGGTCGTCCGTCGACGCCCTTGCCAGCCGTGTGGGCATGGGCGAGCGGCAACTCCGCCGGCTGTTCCGGCAGCATCTTGGCGCCTCACCTATCGCGGTCGCACAGAGCCGGCGGGTGCTGCTCGCCAAGCAGTTGATCCACGAGACCAGGCTGCCGATGACCGAGATCGCCATGGCAGCGGGCTTCGGCAGCCTGCGGCGGTTCAACGACACCTTCCTGGCCCTGTTCAAGCGCCCGCCCACCGCACTTCGCCGCTCCAGCGGGTCTGATGTATCCGCCGGACCGAACGGCGAAATCAGCCTGTTGCTGCGCTACCGGCCACCCTACGACTGGCCCGCCATGCTGGGTTTTCTGCGCGCCAGGGCGGTCATCGGGATGGAGAGCGTGGAAGGAGACATCTATCGGCGGACCATCGGACTGGACGGCCAGCAAGGCACCGTCACGGTTCGGCCAGCGCCGGGCAATGCCCTGGACGCGACAGTGCGCTTCCCGCGATTGTCCGCCCTGCCCCAGATCATCGCCCGATTGCGCCGGGTGTTCGATCTTGCCGCCGATCCGGATGCCATCGCGCTGCAACTGGTCAAGGACCCTACCCTCGCGCCGTTGGTTGCCGCGCGGCCGGGGCTGCGAGTCCCGGGTGCCTGGGACGGCTTCGAACTGGCGGTCCGAGCGGTGCTCGGGCAGCAGATTACCGTTCCGGGCGCGATCCGGCTGGCCGGTGCGCTGGTGGCCCGGTTCGGTGAACCGTTGCGTGAGCCGGACGGTGCGCTGACGCATGTGTTCCCCGATCCGGCGATTCTGGCTGGCGTCGATCCGGCGTCGATGGGGATGCCTCGGAGTCGCGGTTCGGCGCTGTTGG
>JAQGHW010000081.1 GCA_028291505.1 Rhodopila sp.
CGCGGTGGAGCAGGACACCGTCGCGACCGGCGATGCATGGCTCGCGGAGGCGCGGTCGGCGGCTTTACGGGTCCCGTCCGTGCTGATCCCACATGCCTGGACTGTCTTGTTGAATCCCCGCCATCACGAGGCCGCCCAGGCGCTGATCCAGGACACCGAACCTTTTGGCTTCGATCCACGCCTGTGGCGGCCGTTGGCTGGCGAGGGTTAGAGCATGATCACGCTGAGCGGCCAGCGTTTCGTTGGCGTCAGCCAAGCTGACGAAACGCGAGGGGAACGTTCGTCGTCCGCAGGACGCACTTTTCGCACGAAGCGTGTGAATCATGCGATCAAACAAAGTGTTCGAGCATGTTCAGGTTGTACAGTCAGCCTGAACATGCTCGAACGGCGAAAGTACCCGAGTCTTGTCCGCCGCGGGCGGGTCAGCGTGGGCACCCGCGCGGACCCCGTGGGGCGGGGTGTTTGCCGGCCTGGCCCCCAACCGGATCCGTTGCGCCCTCAGTCGATACCCACTGCGATGTCATGGAACAGCCGCGCCGGCAGCCCGCCGCCCAAAACGCCTTTCATGGGCTCGTTGTCATCGTTACCGAACCAAACACCGATCAGCACGCCTCTCACGCAACCGATGAACCAGGCGTCCTTGAAATCCTGCGTCGTGCCGGTCTTTCCCGCGACAACGTGCCCGGCCACGGCGGCAGCGCGACCGGTGCCACGGCTGACAACCGCCCCCAGCATGCGGGCCATCATGGCCGCCTCGCTCGCGCTGATGATCGGCTCCGGCTGGTGCGGCGTCCGGTCCAATCCATAAGGCACGACTCGATTTCCCCCATTGAAGAACGGCGCATAGGCGGCGGTAAGCTCCAGCAGCCCGACCTCACCGGTGCCGAGCGCCAGCGATGCGTCCTTCGGCAGCTTGTCCGCGATCCCCAGTCGGGCGGCGGTGGACGCGACCGCCTTGGCACCGCCCGAACGCAGCAGCAGCCGCACCGAGGCGGTGTTGATCGACTGCGCCAACGCTTCCTCCAGCGTGACCTCACCCAGATAGCGCCGCTCGAAATTGACCGGGCTCCAGTTGCCAATGTGGATCGGCCCGTCCAGCACCCGGTCGTCGGGGGTCATTCCGGTTTCCAGCGCCGTCAGCCAGACGAACGGCTTGAACGCCGATCCCGGCTGGCGTCTGGCCAGCACCGCTCGGTTGAACGGGCTGCCGCGGAAATTCCGCCCACCGACCATGGCCCGCACCGCGCCGGTCGCGGCATCCAGGATGACGACAGCGCCCTCGCCAGCGTTGGCCGCCACGCCGGGGCCGTCCAGCAGCGCGGACAGCCGGTTCTCCGCCACCGCCTGGTCCCGGTTGTCCAACGTCGTGCGCACCACCGCATCGGCATCCGGCGCCAACACCAACTGCGACTGGTCCGCCACCCAATCGGCGAACCACCCCGGCGCCACCGGGCTGGGCGGGAAGACGATCTGCTCCGCCGCGGCCTGCGCCTGCTCCGCCGTGATCGCGCCGGAGTCCACCATCGTGCCCAGCACTTCCTTCCCCCGAACCAATGCCGCACCCGGATTGACCCGAGGGTTGAACCGCGACGGCGCCCGCGGCAACCCCGCCAGCACCGCCGCCTGCGCCAGTTTCACCCGCCGAGCGGAAACGTTGAAATAAGTCTTTGCCGCGGCATCCATCCCCCATGCGCCGGCCCCCAGGTAAACCCGGTTCAGATAGATCTCGAGAATCTCCTGTTTGCTGAAATGCCGTTCCAACCACAGCGTCAGCAGCAGTTCCTGCACCTTGCGCTTGGTGCTCCGGACATTGGTCAGGAACAGCGTCTTCGCCACCTGCTGCGTCAGCGTCGACCCACCCTGCACGACCCGTCCGGCGGTGACGTTGACCCAGGCGGCGCGCAGCAGCCCGATCAGATCGATGCCGGAGTGATGATAGAACCGCCGATCCTCCACCGCGACCACCGCGGCGGGCAGGAATGGAGAAAAATCCTTCAGCCGCAACGGCTCGCCCACCACGTCGCCGAACGTGGCGATGACGCGGCCGGATCGATCCTGCAACGTCAGGCTGGGACGCCGGACCGCGTCCAGCGCCGCCTCCGGACGTGGCAGGTCGCGGGCAAACCACAGCACCGTCACCGCCCCAGCCAGCGTCAGCCAGACCGAGGCGATGAACCCCCAGCGCAGCAGCCAGGAAAACACCCGGCGCTTTCCCGACCGCTCGGGCGGTGTCGGCGGCTGGGTGACAGGCTCGGTTCGTCTGGCCGCCCGCTCAGGCGGATAGAACCGGGGAACAGTGGGGGCAGGGCGCGGCATCCTGCTTCATCTAGCAGATTCGCGTGCGGTCGCGGCGGGCCAATCGCCCAACCCGAACCAAATCTAACTCGGGTTCGCCACCACCCGTCTCGTCATGGCTCTGTTGTCGGAAGCGCGGCAACGCGGCGATCGTGTCGGCCGGCCGTATTGCCGCGCCCTTCCGTCCAACGACAAACAGCCCGCCGCCGCAACTCCTGCTTGCCCCCGGATGCATCGTTGCCCACAGTCGCGGCAGCTCGACATGAGGAGGCTGCGATGAAAGGCTTGTTTCTGGATGCCGTGGACGACCTGGCCTCGGTGTTTCATCGCGTCCTCAGGCCAACCGATCCGCCCATGGACGTGGTCGAGCGCGGCGAGATCAAGCCGGACGAACTGCCTGGCCTGACCGCGGGATACGACTTCATCTTCGACGACCACACCCAGTTGCCGACCGAGGCGATGCGCGCCTGCACCGGCCTGAAGCATATCATCTTCCTCGGCACCGGCGCCCGCAGCTACATGCACCCCGAGGAACTCGCCGCGCTCGGCATCACCGTCCACATCATCAAAGGCTACGGCGACACCGCGGTGGCGGAGCACAGCATCGCCCTGATGTGGGCCGCGGCGCGCGGTCTCGCCCGCATGGACAACGGCATGCGCGCCGGCAACTGGATCCGCACGGAGGGCATGGAACTCACCGGCAAGACCCTTGGTCTGCTCGGATTCGGCGGCATCGCGGCAGAGGTTGCCCGCATCGCCGCGGGATCGGGAATGCGCGTGCTGGCGTGGAACCGCACGCCGAAATCCGCGCCGGGCGTAACGTTCGTCGATCTGGACACCCTGCTGGCGGAGAGCCAGGTACTGTCGATCCACCTGTTGCTGAACGACGAGACCCGAGGCTTCCTGAGCGCCGAACGCCTGGCACGGCTGCGCCCCGGGGCGATCCTGGTCAACACCGCGCGCGCCGCGATCGTGGATGAGACCGCCATGATCGCGGCCCTGGAATCGGGCCACCTGCGCCACGCCGCGCTGGACGTATTCCACACCGAACCGCTGCCCGCCGGGCACAAGCTGACAACCCTGCCGAACGTAACGCTATCGGCGCACAGTGCCTTCCGTACGCCGGAGGCCAGCGACAAGCTGATCCGAATGGCGCTGGATATTGCGTGCGGGTTGTAGGGTCTGATCGAAATCCTTGTGGGATTTTTGCACATAAAGCACGTTGTAATTCCCGCATCAGGCCCCCACTTTAAGCAATTAACAGCAGTTATCGATCAGGAGGGCTCGTGATGGCCAAGGTCCGCATGAACATCGAAGTCAGTCAGGATGTCGCCGACTTCCTGGAGGAGGTGGCGCGCGAGGAAGATACGTCCAAGACCGAGATCGTACGTCGGGCGCTCTCCGTCCTGAAGGCTTTCAGGCAGCAGAAAAGCAAGGGCCGGGGGCATCTTGGATTCGCGAGCGATCCGACGAAGTTGGACGCGGAGATGCTTGGCGTTCTGAATTAGCTTCTTCACCATGTGGAGCCCCTGGCAA